>JBCDIY010000102.1:0-5431 GCA_038748435.1 Pseudomonadota bacterium
GCGTGATTGGCTAATACAACGTGTCTCAGCCATTGTGCTCGCAATTTATAGTATCTTTTTAGTTATCTATATTTTTTCTCATCCTAATATGAGTTTTAGTACATGGCATGATTTATTCGATAATACTTTGATGCGGGTACTGACATTATTAGTATTTTTAAATTTAATTATGCATGCCTGGATTGGCATATGGACGGTAACAACGGATTATTTAAAGTCAGTATCTGTTCGAGTGACAGTACAAATTTTAGTGATTTTAGCACTCATTAGCTATTTTATTTGGGCAATTATTATACTCTGGGGTTAGATTATGACAATACCGAGTTATGAATTTGATGTGGTGATTATCGGTGGCGGCGGCTCTGGCATGCGCGCTGCATTACAATTGGCGCAGTCAGGCTTAAAAACAGCGATGTTATCGAAAGTATTTCCAACTCGTTCTCATACCGTATCGGCTCAAGGCGGCATTACGGCAGCGCTAGGCAATGTTGATGATGATAATTGGCACTGGCATATGTATGATACGGTGAAAGGTTCAGATTATCTAGGTGATCAAGATTCTATCGAATACATGTGTCGAGTCGGGCCTGAAGTGGTTTATGAATTAGAGCACATGGGCTTGCCATTTTCACGTTTGGACAATGGTAAAATTTACCAACGGCCTTTCGGTGGGCAATCGAAAAATTTTGGTGGTGACCAAGCAACACGTACTTGCGCTGCTGCAGATAGGACTGGTCATGCTTTATTACACACGCTTTATCAAAAAAACATTCAAGCAAAAACACATATTTTTAGTGAATGGTATGCGTTGGATCTAGTCAAAGCGGCTGAAGGCGGTTTTGCGGGATTGACAGCCATTAACATTGAAACCGGCGAAGTGGTATTTTTCCATACCCGAGCAATGATTTTTGCTACCGGCGGTGCTGGGCGAATTTTTCAATCGACAACCAATGCGCTTATCAACACTGGAGATGGTGCAGGTATTATCGCCCGTGCAGGGTTGCCATTACAAGATATGGAAATGTGGCAATTTCACCCAACTGGGATTGCTGGCGCAGGCTCTTTAGTCACAGAAGGCTGTCGTGGTGAGGGCGGTTATTTAATCAATAAAAATGGTGAGCGTTTTATGGAACGCTACGCGCCGCATGTTAAGGATTTAGCATCTCGCGATGTGGTATCTAGAGCAATGGCATTAGAAATGCGTGAAGGTCGTGGTTTTGATCCGGGTGGTCTTGATTACGTCAAACTCAAACTGGATCATCTAGGTGCTGATTTAATTAAAACTAGATTGCCGGGAATTAGAGAATTATCAATTACTTTTGCTCATGTTGATCCAATCACTACACCGATTCCGGTGGTACCGACTTGTCATTACATGATGGGCGGTATTCCAACAAATATGCACGGTCAAGTTCTGACTTTAGCAGAAGATGGCAACCAAAAAATTGTTGAAGGACTCTACGCAGCAGGTGAATGTGCTTGCGTCTCGGTCCATGGTGCTAACCGTTTAGGTGGAAATTCTTTGTTAGATTTAGTCGTATTCGGTCGATCCTCAGGCATGCATGCAGAACAAATGATTAGAGATGGTCTCCCGCTAAAACGTGCGACGCCAGATGATATAGAAGCTTCTCTAGCTAGATATAGACGTTGGAACGGTTCCAAAAAAGGAGAAAATCCAGCAGATATTAAAGCTGAAATTCAAAAGGTTATGCAAAGTGATTTTGGTGTTTTTCGCACTGAAGAGTTTATGCAGTCTGGGTTAAAGAAGCTAAAATCATTAAGAGAACGTTTAAATCATGCGGTATTAAGTGATAAAAGCCAAGTATTTAATACAGCTAGAGTTGAAGCACTGGAATTAGATAACTTGATGACAGTCGCTTACGCAACTGCAGCTACCGCGTTGAATCGAACCGAAAGTCGCGGTGCCCATAGCCGTGAAGATTACCCTGACCGTGACGATGCAAATTGGTTAAAGCATATTTTGTATTATCTTGATGGCGACAAATTAGATTATCGACCGGTTACGCTAAAACCGTTAACGGTTGAAACCTTCAAGCCAAAAGAGCGAGTTTATTGATGAGGTTAAAGTTATGAGCAACATTAAATTCAAAATCTATCGCTACGATCCTGAAAAAGATGACAAACCTTACATGCAGGATTTCACCCTTGAATTAGCTGAAGATAATTCTAATGGCAAAGAGCAAGCCAAGACCAACGGTGCTGATCATGCAATGAAGCAAGATATCATGCTATTGCAAGCGTTAATCTTGTTAAAAAAACAAGATCAGAGTATTAGTTTTCGACGCTCTTGTCGTGAAGGGGTTTGTGGCTCAGACGGTATGAATATCAATGGGAAAAATGGGTTAGCTTGTATTACACCATTACTGTCTTTGAAACAGCCCATTGTATTACGCCCGTTGCCAGGGTTTCCTGTCGTGCGTGATTTAGTCGTCGACATGACGCAATTTTATAAGCAGTATGAGCGTATCGAACCCTATTTACAAAATAGTAATAACCCGCCCGCATTAGAAAGAACGCAAACACCGCAAGAACGTAACAAGCTCGATGGTTTGTATGAATGTATTCTTTGTGCTTGTTGTTCGAGTTCATGTCCATCTTATTGGTGGAATCCGGATAAATTTGTTGGCCCCGCTGGTTTGCTTTGGGCTTACCGCTTCTTAGCTGACACGCGTGATGATGCGACCGATAAACGGCTGGCAAATCTTGAAGACCCATTTAGTGTTTTTCGTTGCCGTGGTATCATGAATTGTGTTAATGTTTGTCCAAAAGGTTTAAATCCGACTAAAGCAATTAGCCATATACGTTCCATGTTGTTAGAAAGAGAGACATAAAAACTCATGCAAAACAAACCTCAACCATTTGTGGAGTTAATGCAGCAATATTCACATTTGACCGACGGTAATATCGCCTACATTGAGGCACTCTATGATCAATATCTTAAAGATCCAAATAGCCTAGACAATTACTGGCGTGAACAATTTGATCAATTATCTCATTCGACTTCGGTCAATGGTCATGGCAGGGATGTTGTCCTTTCAGATATCCGCAATAATTTTTTAAATTATGCCAAGCAACCAAAAACTTATGCTAACGGTGAGGTTAGTACTACGCCGCGTTTGCGGCAAGCAAAAGTCATGCAACTGATCAACGCTTATCGTTGGCATGGTCATCATCATGCTAAGTTAGATCCCTTAGAATTAGCCGAACGTAGACATATTCCTGATTTGGCTATAGAATTCCATCAACTTTCGCGTGACGATTTAAACACTGCTTTTACGAATAATACACATTTTGCTAAAAGTGGAAAGACCTTAAACGAGATTTATGAAGAACTAAATAAAACTTATTGCCATCATATTGGCATAGAGTATATGCACATTACCAATCCAGAAGAAACTCAATGGATACAAGATCATTTTGAAGCAGTTCGCGCCACACCGACTTATTCTAAAGCAGAAAAAGTAAAAATTCTTGAAAGTTTAATTGCAGCCGAAGGATTAGAAAAATATCTCGGTGCACGTTATGTTGGTCAAAAGCGGTTCTCTCTCGAAGGTGCGGTCAGTCTGATTCCAATGTTAGATGATATCGTTTCACGCGCTGGTGCTTTTGGCGTAGAAGAATTAATCATGGGAATGGCGCATCGTGGTCGCTTGAATGTATTAGTGAATGTGCTGGGTAAATCACCAGAAAAACTATTTAAAGAATTTGAAGGCCATCATAGCACTGACATCGAAACTTACTCTGGTGATGTTAAATATCACTTGGGCTACTCATCCGATGTAAATACACCGAATGGTCATTTGCATTTGGCGCTTGCATTTAACCCTTCGCATCTAGAAATTATTGATCCGGTAGTTGTTGGTGCCGTACGAGCACGTCAAGACAGACGTGGCAATCATGCCAAGAATCAAGTTGTACCGCTACTTATTCATGGCGATGCGGCGTTTGCAGGCCAAGGCGTAGTCATGGAAACCTTCACGCTTTCACAAGCACGCGGTTTTAATGTCGGTGGTACCGTGCACATTGTAGTAAATAACCAAATTGGCTTTACCACGAGTAACCCATTAGATGCTAGATCAAGTTTGTATTGCACTGATATCGCAAAAATGGTCCAAGCACCTATTTTTCATGTTAATGGCGACGATGCAGAAGCATGTGTATTTGCTACTAGGCTAGCTTTTGAATATCGTATGCGCTTCAAAAAAGATGTCGTTATCGACTTGGTTTGTTATCGTCGTCATGGACACAATGAAGCGGATGAACCAGCGATGACACAACCGATTATGTATCGTAAGATTCGTCAACATTCACGTAGTCGCGAAATTTATTCTAATCAGCTGCTACATGAAAAAGTAATAACACAAGCAGAAGTCGATGCTATGCTGGAATCCTATCGTGCACGGCTTGAAAAAGGTAAAGCTTTGGTTGAAATGATTGCCAAAGAAGATAGAAGTGAATATTTAGCTAATTGGTCACCTTATAAAAGTCAACAGTGGTATGCTGATATCAATACTGGTGTGGATGTCAAACGCTTACAAAATTTAGCTATAAAACTGACAACATTACCCGAAGGCTACCATTTGCAAAATCAAGTCAATCGCGAAATTGAAGCCCGTAAAAAAATGGCTATAGGCGAATTACCGGTAAATTGGGGTTTTGCCGAGTCCTTAGCTTATGCCTCTTTACTCACCGAAGGTTGGCCCGTACGTTTCTGTGGCCAAGACAGTGGTCGAGGGACTTTCACGCATAGACATGCGGTATTATACGATAGTGAAACAGGACAATCCTACGTACCGCTAAAGCATCTTGCCGCTAATCAAGCATTGTTTACAATGATTGATTCTGCACTTTCCGAAGAAGGTGTATTAGGATTTGAATATGGTTATGCAACGACGGATCCTGAGAGCTTGGTGATTTGGGAAGCGCAGTTTGGTGATTTCTTCAATGGTGCCCAAGTCGTAATCGATCAATTCATCAGTTCTGGCGAACAAAAGTGGGGCAGGTTATGTGGTTTAACCATGTTTTTACCGCATGGTTATGAAGGTCAAGGCCCAGAACATACTTCTGCCAGGCAAGAGCGATTTTTGCAATTGTCGGCACAGAAAAACATTCAAGTTTGCGTGCCAACGACGCCAGCCCAGTTATTCCATATGTTACGTCGGCAGATGTTGCGTAAATATCGCAAGCCATTAATCGTATTTACACCCAAAAGTTTGCTACGATTTAAACTCACTTTTTCTGCCTTTGAAGAATTAGTTGAAGGACATTTTCAAAATGTTATTCCAGAGATCGATACGCAAGATAAAACCAAAGTAAAGCGAGTCATTTTGTGTACTGGTAAAGTTTATTATGATTTATTGCAAGCGCGCAGAAAAGCTGAAATCGATGATATTGCCATCGCACGGGTAGA
>JBCDIY010000103.1:0-5427 GCA_038748435.1 Pseudomonadota bacterium
AAAAAACTCAAAGAATTAATTGTTAAATTAACAAATATTAAGAGTTTATTTGAAATTTTTTCATACGAATCCCGGGAGTTAATTGAAAACACAGAAAAACTTTGTAAACTTTTAGAAGAAATTCCTAAAAACATGAACGATCCTGAAGATAAAAACAACATTGAAAATGTTGCTAAAATATGCGGGATGATAGAGTACTTATTAGATTACTGGAGTGTCGATAAAAACCTATTACATCGTTCTTTAAAACTGCAACATTTGCGAGCCCTTCTACATATAAAAGTTGTTAATCTTAATAAGCCTCTTATTAAGATTAATGAGCTTCTTACTAAGCTTGATAGCAATGATGATGATAAGAAAAATGATGATAAGAAAAAAGAATTAGTTAATAAGAAACTAAAATTAGTTAATCTGTTAAACTTAGCTAATTCGTTAATATTAGTTATCAATGATGAAATAAAATATTATAATCTGCGTAATCCTAATGAGGGGTACTTTTCTAAACTACCTGACTTAGGATTGATCGAAACTTTTTGTACTTCTGAAAAAGATATATCTGAAGAGTTAACAAATTCATTATCTAATGATATTAAAAAGAAACCACTATCTGTTATAGTTGATCAACCTGAATTTACTATGAGACATTACTTTACAAAAGATATGACTCGGCAGAATGCTACTACTTTTTTTAAATCGCCAGCTCAAACAAAAGGAAAAAGTACTTTAGTAATTTTATTCGATAAAATTCGTGCATTAGTAAGTAATTTCTTTGGAGCCAAAGGTGAGCTGGACAAGTCGAATCAAGCTTCAGCTAGTATTACTGACACACCAGGAACAAAATTAGATGAAGATAGAAACCCTTTTTCTGTTTATAATAGTGGCCTTACTATGTATGGTAGTGTTAATAGCGGCGGATGTCATAGTAAATCCCCAAGGTGTGAAATGAGCAAAACTGAATTAAAAAATGAAATAGAAGCAGCTATTGACGAGTTAGGAGGCAGAATTGGTTGTTCAGCAGCAGCGTAATTGACTTCATTAAATAGTCACCAGTATTGCGCAGCAATAATAAACCTAATAATGAGGTATTTATTATAGCCAGATATTTTTGAGTATATTTATCCAAAAATTCTGAAACGATAGTTGACATCACTTTAGGCGACAATTCCCACTGGTGTAAATGGAAACTATACCTTAGTAAACATGCTTCGCTGGCAACTGTGCTAAAGCATCGTTGATAGACATGCCATTAGGTAAAGTTAAATCTGGTTCAATATCGTAAAGCGGTTTTAACACGAAATCTCGATGTAATAATCCAGGATGGGGCAGCGTTAACCTTTCCGATGTCATGATTAATTTATCGAAAAGTAAAATATCTAAATCGATCACGCGCGCAGCCCAACGCGTGTTTTTTACTTGGCGGCCTAAATCGATTTCTAACGCTTGTGTGGTATTTAATAAAGCTTCTGCAGTTAAATCAGTTTGCAATTTTACCACAGCGTTACAATAATCGGGTTGGTCTAGATTAGCCAGTGGCTTGGAATGATATAGCGGCGATTGATTTACTAATTTAAAATATTGCTGGTTTTTAAGTGTTTTAATCGCTGCTTTTACTTGTTTTTCTGGCTGGTTTAGATTACTGCCTAAACCGATAAATACTTGATGAGTAAAAAATTGCTTAGCCATAGTTAGGTAGTTTTGACTTTTTTACGCCGTTTTTTGCTTTTATTTTTAATTTTATTTAACATCGTTAAGCGTTGTTTTCGATCAGCATGATAGAAATCATGCCACCAATCGGCCAATGGTTTTAAGTTTGCATCAATTCTAGAACGCAGTAATAAAAAATCAAAGCCAGCGCGAAAACGTGGATGAAAAACTAAACCAATACATTTCTGGCGTTTACGATTTTCTAAATGGATTTGTAATTCCCAAATCGCGCGGATAATCGCAATAAAGAAATTAGGCACTGCGACAACTTGGTTTTGCTGTTTAAATATTTCGTTTGCAGCATTATAAAAAGCTTCAAAACGTGCCATTCCGCTGGTTTCATATTCATGCATCGCTTGCTGCAGCGGATACCACAAAAAGGCTGCGATTAAAAATGCAGGTGTTACCGTTTTGCCTTGGCGTATGCGTTCATCAGAATCATTTAATGCGTTAGAAAGAAATTGATCAATACTTTTGAACGTTTTTTGTTCAAGTACACTCGCCGTAAGTGGAAACAAAAAGCGAAATAATTCATAATGGCGCAATTGTTTATATTGCTCTAACGCCATGCCTTGCATAAAAATTTTCATTGTCTCAGTAAATAAACGCGCTGGTGAGATATGATCTAATAAATGTTTACAGGTGGCAATTGCTTGCTCGCTTACAGTTTCAATGCGAAACCCGAGTTTAGTTGCTAAGCGCACCGCACGTAGTACTCTAACCGGATCTTCTCGATAGCGGCTTTCTGGATCACCGATAACTCTTAATATTCCAGAACGTAGATCTGCCAGGCCTTGGTGGAAATCGACAATTTCGAAACCGTCGATATTATAATAAAACGCATTGATGGTAAAATCACGTCGCATAGCGTCTTCATTAATGGAACCATAAACATTATCCTCAAGAATAATTCCTTGTTCCGATTGGGTTAATTTCTGCTCATGATGATGATTTAAGCTGCGAAATGTCGAAACTTCGATGATTTCATTTTTAAACAAGATATGACACAGGGTAAAACGCTTGCCGATCATACGGCCGTTGCGAAATATTTTATTTATCTCATTCGGTTTAGCATTGGTGGCGATATCAAAATCTTTCGGTTCACGACCTAATAGTAAATCGCGCACGCAGCCACCGACCAAGTAAGCATCATAGCCATTTTTACGTAAACGATAAAGCACTTTGAGGGCATTCTTGCTGATCTTTTTACGTGATAGACTATGCGCACTACGAGGAATAAAGGTAGGATTTTGCAATTTATGTTCTGGTCTATTCACATCTGTTTCGCTAAACTGTAACTTATTGTTTGTTAATAAATTTTACTTTTTTCACTAGAGCAGTAACCATTTCTAGTAAGGGAATGCTGTTATTCCAAACAAATTGTATCATAATTCTACAATAAAATCGGTTATGTTCTAGACTACGTTGCTATTTTTTAATATGATACAGCAAAAGTGTTGCAGAATTATTTCAATTGAGGTGGTAAATGATTAAATTAATTGCTGCGGCATCCGGGATTGCCGCTGCAGATCATGGTTGTGCTGATGGGCCTAAGGTATTACAACAATCGCAATATCTCGATCCGTTAAACTATGAATGGGTTGCTGAAATAACATCTGTGCCACAGAAAAATAAAAAACTAGTTGATGTGGTTGCAAGATGGTGTAGTGAGTTAGCGCTGCAGACGCAGAAATTAACGCAAAATGATGAATTATTTTGTGTTATCGGTGGTGATCACAGCTCTGCAATAGGAACTTGGAGCGGGGTAGTGAATGCTTTAGGGCAACAACAACCGTTAGGTTTAATTTGGATCGATGCGCATTTAGATGCGCACACATTTGAAACCACGGAAACTGGGATGATTCACGGTATGCCATTAGCGGCGCTGCTTGGTTTCGGTGATAGTAAATTAACGCAGATCGCTAACTTACAGCCAAAATTTAAAGCAGAAAATATTTGTATTATCGGTGCCAGAAGTTTTGAGTCGGGTGAATATCATTTATTGCAGAGCCAAGGTGTAAAAATTTATTATATGGATGAAGTGCGTAATTTAGGGTTTGCTAGCATATTTGCTGAAGCTGTGGGCTATCTTAGCAAACGCACGCAAAAATTTGCTTTAAGCCTCGATCTAGATGGGATTGATCCACTTGATGCGCCAGGGGTAGGTACGCCAGTTGCTAATGGTATCGCTGCTGCGGCAGTTCTTAGCACGTTAACAAATTTAGCTAAACAGCCAAATTTTATTGGTATGGAAATTACCGAGTTTAATCCCCATCGAGATAAAAAGCATAAAACCGAACAATTAATTGCTAGAATTTTAGATGAGATCTTTGTATGCCACGCTTAAAAATTACCCTACCGAATTCAGCTATTTTCAACACAGTGCTGCAAGTGCGTATTACCGACATCAATTACGGCCATCATTTAGCAAATGACAAAGTATTGGGTTTAGTTCATGAAGCTAGGTTGCGGTGTTTGCAAAAGTTTGGTTTTGATGAAGTCAATCTGGGTCAGAATAATATTGGTTTAGTCGTCGGTGATGCAGCTATTGTCTATAAATCGCAAGGGCGCTGGTATGATTATTTAGAAGTCGCTGTTAGTGTTGGTGATTTTCATACTTACGGTTGTGATTTCTATTATCTTTTAAAAAATCAAAAAAGCCAAACTGAAGTAGCCAGAGCAAAAACTGCGATATTGGCTTTTGATTATAAGCAACAAAAATTAGCAATTTTGCCAGATAAATTCAAACAAGCTTTACAGCAAGCTGAGGTTGCGCAGGCGTGAAGCGTATTTTTTCTGTTGCACCAATGATGGATTATACCGACAGGCATTTTCGCTTTCTAGCGCGACTGTTAAGCCCCAATGCATGGCTTTATACAGAGATGATTCACGCCAATGCGATTATTCATGGAGATACTACTAGGTTTTTGGCACATCATCCGAGTGAATATCCTTTAGCCATTCCATTAGGCGGTTGTGAACCAAAGAAACTTGCAGCAGCTGCAAAAATCGCTGAAGAACACGGTTTCAATGAAATTAATTTAAATATTGGTTGTCCGAGTGACAGGGTACAGAAAGGCCGTTTTGGTGCTTGCTTAATGCGCGAGCCGGAATTAGTTGCTGAGTGTGTTGCAACGATTAAATCTCAGGTTAAATTACCCGTGACAGTGAAGACTCGCCTAGGTGTAGATAATGACGATAGTTTAGCTTTTCTCGTTAATTTTCTCGAAATAGTAACATCAGCCGGTTGCCAGACATTCATTTTGCATGCCCGTAAGGCTTGGCTTAAGGGCCTAAATCCCAAACAAAATCGCAGCATACCGCCATTAAATTACCAACGCGTGTATGATATTAAAAAACGCTTTCCGGAGTTAGAAATCATTATTAATGGTGGCATTGAAACCATAGAAGCAGTAAACAACCATCTTCAGCAAATCGATGGGGTGATGCTGGGTCGCAAGGCATATCATCAACCATTCTTGCTGCGCACGATAGAATCTGTTTGTTTTGCAACACCGCCGATTAGTTTGTCCCAAGTGTTTGAAAAAATATATATTTATATGCAAACTGAAATCACAAAAGGCACACCTATGCAGCATATCAGTCGGCATATCAGTGGCTTATTTTTAGGCCAAGCTAATGCCAGTCACTGGCGCAGAAATTTAGCGATTGATCCGCTAAAAACCCTTCATTTCGCGATAAATAGTCCAAAAACTTTTGTTG
>JBCDIY010000104.1:0-5401 GCA_038748435.1 Pseudomonadota bacterium
TAATGTTTGCATCGACTGCTTTTAAATCATGATGTAAACACTCAGATAATACTAACGCTGCTTGTTTAGAAACCTGGTAGTTGGAAAAATAAGCAGAAGTATAAAACGCTGCCATGGAAACGGTATTGATAATATGACAAGCTTGCTGACTCTCTAACATTAGTGGGACAAAATGATGAATACTATACATTATGCTATGCAAGTTTACATCCAGCACTTTTTTAAATCGCTTAATCGGCATTTGCCAAATAAACTCTGCGGTACCGCCAACACCAGCATTATTAAAAAGCAAATGTGGCACACCGAATTCCTTAATAACGGTTTTTCTTAAGGCTTTAATATCTTTCTCGCACGTCACATCGGTAATTACTGTCAAAATTTTATTCTGACCAAGTTGCGAAAGTTCCGTCGCGGTATCTGTTAATGTTATTGCATCAATATCTGCTAATACAACTTGCATACCTTCCAGGATGCATTGTTTTGCCAATGCTTTACCTATCCCACTTGCTGCACCGGTAACGATTGCAGTTTTATCTTTAAATCCCTTCATAACAATGGCTTAATCCGATTTCTTAAGAGCTATAGTACATTTCAAATTCCAGCGGATGAGTAGTCAACAACAACCGATTGACCTCCTGACGTTTTAATTCGATATAACTATCAATTAAATCATTGGTGAAAACACCACCTTCCATTAAGAATTCCCGGTCATTACTTAGTGCAGTTAATGCCTCATCGAGTGTTTTACAAACGGTTGGAATATCATGGGCTTCTTCCGGCGGTAAATCATAAAGATCTTTATCAATCGGCTCACCCGGGTCTATCTTATTTTTGATTCCATCTAGGCCCGCCATCATCATCGCGCTAAAAGCTAAATAAGGATTGGCCAATGCATCTGGAAAACGTATTTCAATACGCCGCGCTTTAGGATTAACGACATAAGGAATACGAATCGCAGCGGATCGATTACGTGATGAATAGGCTAACATAACCGGTGCTTCATAACCTGGCACTAACCGTTTATAACTATTGGTTCCTGGATTTGCAAAAGCATTGATTGTGCGCGCATGCTTTATAATACCACCGATATAATGTAATGCTATTTTCGATAAACCTGCGTAACCATCGCCACTAAAAATATTTTTACCTTCTTTACTTAAAGATTGGTGCACATGCATACCACTACCATTATCGCCGACAATAGGTTTTGGCATAAAAGTAGCAGTTTTTCCATAACTATGTGCAACATTTAAAACCACATATTTCAAGATTTGCAGCTCGTCCGCCTTTTTTACCAAACTACTAAAACGCGTGGAAATTTCATTTTGGTTACCAGTGGCGACTTCATGATGATGCGCTTCGATATATAATCCCATTTCTTCCATAGTTTTGGCCATGGCGGTACGAATATCTTGAGAAGAGTCGACTGGTGGTACTGGAAAGTAGCCACCTTTTACAGTAGGCCGGTGACCCATATTGCCCAAATCGTATTTGCGTCCGGAATTCCAAGCCGCTTCTTCTGAATCGACAGAGTAAGAAGCTCCATACATATTTACTTGATAACGTACGTCGTCAAAAATAAAAAATTCTGGCTCTGGCCCGAAAAAACATTCGTCGGCAATGCCGGTAGATTTCAAATAAGCTTCAGCACGTTTCGCTAGGGAACGCGGATCACGCTCATAGCCCATCATAGTGCTGGGTTCTAATACATCGCAACGGATATTTAACGTAGGCTCTTCACAGAAAGGATCCATTACTGCAGTGGCGCTATCAGGCAGCAAAACCATGTCCGAATTTTGAATCCCTTTCCAGCCGGCAATGGATGAACCATCAAACATTTTACCTTCTTGCAACATCGCTTCATCAGCACAAGCTGCCGGTATTGACACATGCTGTTCTTTACCACGTGTATCAGTAAAGCGTAAATCTACAAAGCTGACTTCATTTTCTTTGATAAGATTTAATATATTTTCAACGGACATTTTCAAGTTTTCCTATCTGCACTGAATAATTGCCTATTGTACCTTTATTTGAAGAGTAAAACCACTTTCTTAATTGGCTTGATATCTGCTAAAGCTGTTTGATATTGCTGTGTTGCTAAGGGTATTTGTTTTGTATGCAAGTGTTGCATTTCCATGACTATCTCTAACTCAATTCCACCCGCAATGTAGTTCAGACGATACTCAACAATAGCATTAAAACCCAGACAATTATGGCAACGAAGCTTGATATGCGGCAACAATTCTGCTCGAGTCGGCAAGGAACGGGTTACTTCGAATGATTCATCATCTTCAACATCGATATGTACGGTAACATCACTTATCTCTCTGATTTCTCGACATAATTTTGTTTGTACTTTATCAGCAATATGATGCCCCTCAGAAACACTTAGGTAAGGGTTAACAATAACATGGACATCGACTAATATTTGATTGGCCATCGAGCGCGTGCGCAATTGATGAATGGTATTGACCCCCGGAACTTGTTTTATTATATCGCGAATTTTTTCTAAACTATGTGGATCGACAGCGGTATCAATGAGTTCCTTGATACTTACCCAACCTAAACTCGCTGCCATTTTAATAATTAATATACCGACAATTATTGCTGCAATCGCATCCAAGCCTGCATAGCCTAATAAACTACCAACTACTCCGACAAAAACGACTAGTGAAGATAAAGCATCACTACGATGATGCCAAGCATTGGCAATTAACAGTTGTGAATCATAACGTTTACCAAAATATCGAGTTAAATGAAAAAGTAATTCATTAAATACAATAGAAATAAAAGCAACAATCAAGACGTAAAAAGCTGGCACATCAATTTGATGATAAAACAATCTTGTTGCAGCACTCCAAATAATCGCAGAACCGACCATAATCAATAATGCGGCTAAGGCAAACGTCGCAGCTGTTTCTATACGTCTATGACCATAAGGATGCTCTGGATCCGCACCAGCGCTACCATACTTGGCAGCAAATAAAACTAATGCATCGGTTAATAGATCTGATAATGAATGAATGCCATCAGCAATTAAGGCATGTGACCGACCAAGTATTCCAAAGAGGATTTTAATAATAGCAAGTATTAAATTTGTCGCAGCACCAATAAGCGTTACATTTTTTGCAGCTTTATAGCGAGTTTGCATGCCTAATTAAATTTAATCCTCTAAATTATAAGTCTAATAAATTCTCTAGTCCAAATACTAACTCATCGAGTTGTTGTACTTGCCGACAAGCAAGTACAACACCGGGCATAAAGCAAGATCGATCGATACTATCATGGCGCAAAGTTAATAATTCTTTTTCACCGCTTAAAATCACTTGTTGATGTGCGACATAACCTGGCAAGCGGACTGAATGGATTGGAATATTATTTTTTATTAATCCTCGTGAGGCAAACTGATTATGTTCGCAAGCTAATTGTGCAGTTTGCATGTGAGAAACTGTTTTTAAGGCAGTGCCTGAAGGTGCATCGAGTTTTTTTTCATGATGCATTTCTATGATTTCTGCATGGGATAAAAATCGATTGGCAATTTTAGCAAAATGCATCATCAATATTGCACCGATAGAAAAATTTGGTGCAATAATGCCGCCGAGCTTTTTTTCACGCGCCATGACTTGTAATTCTTTAATCTGTTTTTCATCTAAACCTGTAGTACCGATGACAGGATGAACGTTGGCATCGATGTAAGTTTTGGTATGATCAAATACAACATTGGGCACAGTAAAATCGACAGCAACATCAATTTTATGTTTCTCTAAAGCAGTTGCAACATCATCACCACGATTTAATTGTGCCACCAGCAGCAGATCATTCGCTGCATCAACAGCGATACAGGTTTGCTTTCCCATTTTACCTCGGGCGCCATTTACTAGAACACGAATTGGATCAGACATCAGTACCTCAAGACTTTTTTCTTTCATGTTGCCATAAGGGTTCTGCAACCCCCTGAACTTTATTAATGTAACGTGCTAGCACGAATAATAAATCGGACAAGCGATTAATATACTTTAAACTTAATGTATTGATAGGATGGTCTTTTGCCATAGCAACGATGCGACGTTCTGCACGCCGGCATATCGTTCGCGCCAGATGGCATTGCGCCGCAGTTAAATGCCCGCCAGGCAAGAGAAATTCCTTTAAAGGTGATAGATTTGCGTTTAAATCATCGAGATGCGTTTCTAAAAATTTAACATGCTCTGGTGTTATCACTTCGTAATCGGGCAAACAAAATTCACTGCCAATTTCAAATAAATGATTTTGAATTTTTTCTAAAAGATTAATGACCTCCGGTTGCAATTGCTGGATAGCAATAATCATGCCTATGGCGCTATTAAGTTCGTCTAAGGTACCGTACGCTTCTACACGTGAGTCGTCTTTAGGCACTCGAGCACCATCACCTAATCCAGTATCACCTGCATCGCCGGTACGAGTATATATTTTTGATAATCTGTGGCCCATATTTTTTAATCTTCCTTGTCTTTCGATGTAATTTCATAGCCGGCTTCATGCCAGCCTCTAAAACCACCATCCATTGAAATAACATTTTCATAACCCATGAGTTGCAAATTGTATGCGGCTAAAGCTGAACGAAAACCACCGCCACAATATAACACCATTTTTTCACTCGTATCTGTTAGTGTTTTTTCAATATTACATTCAATTAACCCTTTGCTTAAATGGATTGCATTGGGTAAATGGCCTTTGTCCAATTCACTTTGTTCACGCACATCGATGAGATGAAAATTCTCTTTTGCATCTAACATTTTTTTCACCGTCGCAACATCGGTTTCTTTAATATGTTGTTTAACGCGATTAACGATTGACAGAAAACGTGGTGAATGTTTCATTTTGAACCCCTGGCTAAACTAGAATAATGCATGAGCCAATATAAAGCCGCAACTAAAATGCCGCCGACCAATGTAGCAAATGCCCAAGTAATACCGGATACTAAATAAGTCGTGCGCCCAAGCTTAGCTAATCGGCCGCTATCTTTAGCGACTGCACTAGCGAAAATTAAATGCAATAATAAATTGATGACTGCCAAAGTCAAATTAATATTGCGCATCGCATTATTTAAGTAAGAAAAAAAATTAAAGTCCATATTTTTTCTCGGCAATTGAATATGTCGTTGTACAAACACATGTGTTTAAATAGATCACTTGTTTTTTTCCGGTTTTTCGCTACGCTGCACACCGGCTACGAATAATGTCATTTTAGATCCATCTCCCACATTTTTTCAAAGAGCGTTGTTGTGTAATTCATCGTAGGAACCATCCCCCCCCTTTTTCCAAAGGCGTTGTTGCGTAAATCAAAAAATAACCAATTTGTTCTTGTCATTCCGGAATTTTTTGCCATGGAGGGCAAAAAATGTCCGGAATCCAGGTCGGCGCCA
>JBCDIY010000105.1:0-5375 GCA_038748435.1 Pseudomonadota bacterium
ATGAATATTATTGTAAAGCTTGTGATAAGCATATGGAAATATTACAAAAAATCTCTGATGCTGCGTTATTGAAGTGTCCCGAATGTGATGCTGATAATTTAAAAAAATTGGTTTCAGCAGCGAGTTTCCAGTTGAAAGGTGATGGCTGGTATGTGACTGATTTTCGCAATAAAGGTAAGGAAAAGCCGAAATCAAATGACAGCAAAGGCCAAAAAACCACTGACAATGCCAGTGAAGCGGCAACTACAACAGCTGCTAGTACAGAAACCAAAACCAAGGATACCAAGCAAACACAAAAAGTTGAAACAGGCTCTAACAAATCAACTGCTAACGAATAAGGCCAATGGATTATGCATCATATACGTCGCTATCTTATCGCCGGATTACTACTTTGGTTGCCGATATGGATAACCTTACTGGTTGTGCGTTTTGTAGTCAATTTGCTCGACGTTAGCTTATCGTTATTACCCAAAGCTTATCAGCCTGACGTCTTACTTGGTATGCATATTCCAGGTGTTGGCGTATTGGTTTCGCTATTAATTATTCTTCTTACTGGTGTTTTGATTACCAATTTTCTTGGACGACGCTTAGTTCAATTTGGTGAAAGCATCGTTGCTAAGATCCCTTTAGTACGTTCAATTTACATGGCAGTAAAGCAAGTTTTAGAAACGTTGTTTTCCAATAGTGGGCAATCTTTTCGTAAAGTTTACCTAATCGAATATCCGCGTCGAGGCGCTTGGAGTATCGCATTTCAGACAGGTGAGTGTGCTGAAGAAATTGAAGATATCGTCCAACCCGACATGCTAACTTTATTTGTGCCGACCACGCCTAATCCCACTTCAGGTTATCTGATTCTAGTTCCACGCAAAGAAGCCTATGAATTAAAAATGTCAGTGGAGCAAGCCCTACGTTTAGTGATATCATTAGGGGTTGTTCAACCTGGGAAAAATTTGCAAACGCCAGAAAACACCTAGCGGCAACTGTTCCGAGGATAAATAATATTTACAATTCCCTAATTTTATAAAAGCGTAGTTAAATAATGAAACCGAATAAACAAGTCACAAAAGCATTGGCTGAGCAAAGCAAAAAGAAAGTACCGGCGAATGTCGTGTTAAAAACTTACAAGCGTATCTTAGGTTACGTTAAACGCCATTGGGTTTTTTTTATTATTGGCATTATCGGTACTATTCTCTCAGCAGGTATAGATGCAGGTTTAACTTGGTCGCTTAAGCCGTTGTTAGATAAAGGTTTTATTGATCACAATCAACAATTTATTTCGTTGCTTCCATTTATGGTGCTAGCCGCTTTTTTTCTTCGAGGTTTTGCCAGTTTTCTTTCCGGCTTCTTTATTCAAAGTGTCGGTCGAAATGTAGTGATGCAACTACGTAAAGAAATTTTTGATAAGCTATTATTGCTGCCTTCTAGATATTATGATAAATCCACCACAGGTGAGATATTGTCAAAATTAATCTATAACGTCGATCAAGTTTCTGCAGCCAGCGCAAGTTCATTGATTATGGTAGTCAGAGAATCATTTTTTATTATCGGTCTATTAATAGTCATGTTTTCCATCAGTTGGAGATTATCTAGCTTGTTCTTTTTAGTTGCGCCATTTATCGCCATTACTGCGAGTTATTCTAGTAGCAAAATGCGCCGTTACGGTCGCCGATTGCAAAACGGTATGGGCGATCTGACACAAATTGCTGAGGAAGCGATTTCAGGTTATAAGGTCATTAGAACTTTTGGTGGTGGCGAATATGAACGCGATAAGTTTTATTCTTTGGTCAAACATAATCGACGTCGTGAAATGCAATTGATTGCAACCAATCAATTGGCAAGTCCTATTGTGCAGTTAATAGTCTCTGTGATCATCGCCATAACAATTTATATGTCAATTACTTCTGTCGGTACCATTACCGCAGGTGGTTTTGCTTCAATTTTGGCAGCTATGTTGGCGATTATTAAACCACTTAAAAATATTACCAATGTCAACAATGTGATACAGCGTGGTGTTGTCGGGGCTGAAGGCATTTTTGAATTACTTGATAAACCGGAAGAAATCGATCAAGGCAAGCATACCATCGATAGAGTAAAAGGCCTGGTAGAGTATCGTCAAGTCAATTTTGCTTATGATGAAAAAGAAAAAACTGTACTACATGATATTAATTTGTTGGTTGAACCTCGACAAACCGTAGCTATCGTTGGTAAATCAGGGGGTGGCAAGACGACTTTAGTCAGTTTATTACCGCGTTTTTATGATAATTATCAAGGTGAAATTTTAATTGATTCAGTTAATGTTAAAGATTTCACTTTAGAAAATTTACGCCACCAATTTGCTTTGGTATCGCAACATGTGACACTTTTTAACGATACAGTGGCGAAAAATATTGCTTATGGTAAAGCAACTGATGTTTCTCTTGCAGAAATTACCGCTGCAGCTAAAACAGCGCATGCATTGGAGTTTATCAAAGATTTACCTGATGGCTTTGATACGATTATTGGCGAAGGCGGTGTCTTGTTATCCGGTGGGCAAAGACAACGACTCGCTTTAGCTCGGGCAGTATTAAAAAATGCGCCGATACTTATTTTAGATGAAGCAACTTCCGCTTTAGACTCTGAATCAGAATTATATATTCAAGATGCGATGCAGCGATTAATGAAAGATCGGACCACGTTAGTGATTGCTCATCGATTATCAACCATCGAGAATGCTGATAAAATTATTGTGGTTGAGCAAGGGCGCATTGTTGAAGTTGGCACGCATAAAGAATTATTAAAGCTGGGTAAACATTATGCTAAGTTATATCACATGCAGTTTAAAGAAAAGAATTTTTTAAAGCCTGAAGATATCCAAGCTACGCCAGCTTATGAAACTTAAAATTCATATTGCTAATGCTTGGTATGAAAACAAATGTTGGCTTTATTTGCTTTGGCCTTTTGCAAAAATCTATCAGTTCGTTATAAGTTTGCGAAAATGGCTTTATAACAAAGGCTGGTTTGCCCAAACAAAATTCACAATTCCAGTCATTGTCGTCGGTAATATCACTGTCGGCGGTACCGGTAAAACCTCCATCGTCATTTGGCTAGCACAAGAATTACAACGTCGTCATCTAAAACCAGGCATTGTCAGCCGCGGTTATCAAAGCCAATTAAAAAATTATCCACGAATAGTTCGCTCAACTGATGTCGCGGCACAAGTTGGTGATGAACCCTTATTAATTGCGCAAGCAACCGGATGCCCAGTTGTGATTGATCCGAATAGAGTGCAAGCAGTCGATTATTTATTAAAAAATTTTGCTTGTGACATTGTCTTGACTGATGATGGGCTACAACACTATGCTTTAGGTCGAGATATAGAAATTTGTTGTATTGATGCGAACAAGCAATTTGGTAATCGTTTATGTTTGCCGGCAGGACCATTGCGTGAACCTTTAAATCGATTAGAAACCATAGATTATTTATTGGTTAAAGGTAAAAATAATTCCGTTAACTATCCAGCAGTTTATGTTAATTCTCAGGTAAAAAAATTACCTAGTTATTATTTTAATTATCAACCCGAAAAACTACGTAATTGTCAGGATCCACTGCAGACAAAAGCCATCAACTTTTTGCAAGATAAATCTGTGATTCTGATAACCGGTATTGCCCAACCAGAAAATTTCCAGCAAACTATGGCATCGATAACTAATGTTAAAGCCATGCGTATCTTTGCAGATCATCATCAATTTACACCAGCTGATTTTGCTGGATTAGAAAATGATCTAGTCATAATGACATATAAAGATGCAGTGAAATGTCAAAGCCTAGCACATGCTAACTGTTGGTTTTTAGAAATTCAAGTGCAGATGGAATCAGATGTCGTCAGTGCGATTTTGGCTAAGATTGCTAAAATCAAAAATTTTTGATTTTTTATACAAGGCTTATTGTGTAACTATACGATGTGTAAGTTTACACAATTTTATTATTTATCTTTAAAATTCGACTGCAAACCTTGCCAACAATCGAGATAATTTTTATCTAAAGTTGCCGATTCCAAGGCAAATTTAGTGGGATGCCACATGAATCTACTTTCAAACATAAATGCTAAAGTATTGCTGTAATATTGTGGTTTTAATTTTGCTTCACTCGCGTGATTGAAGGCATCGACATCTGGACCGTGGGGTGACATACAATTGTGTAAACTACATCCGCCCGGTTTAAAGCCACCTGGTTTGGCATCGTATTCACCGTAAATTAATCCCATAAATTCACTCATCGTGTTGCGGTGATAATACGGTGGCCTGAAAGTGTTTTCCGCCACTATCCAACGTTCTGGGAAAATCACAAAATCGATATTGGCAACGCCTGGAGTATCTGATAGTGAAGATAATACGGTGAAAATCGAAGGATCAGCATGATCATAACTGACGGAATTCATGGTATTAAATAAAGTTAAGTCGTATTTATACGGCACATAATTTCCGTGCCAAGCAACAACATCAAGTGGGCTATGGTCAATATCACATTGCCATAAATGATCATGAAATTTAGTTAATAATTTAAACTCTCCAGATTTATTTTCAAATTGTGCGCTGGGCACAAGGAAATCTCGTTCATTAGCTAAACCATTTGCGCCGATAGGGCCGCGTTCAGCCAAACTAAAATGTGCACCAAAATTTTCTAAAACATAGCCTCTCGCATTATCAGCAACACAAGCAACTTGAAATTTCATACCACGTGGGATAACGACAATTTCTTGCGGTTTTGCGTAAATAGTTCCAAGTTCAGTTTTAAAAATTAATTCACCTAATTGGAGTACGATCAGAATATCACCATCTGCATTGTGAAAATAATTATCTTGCATCGAACGGTTACAAGTGTATAAATATATAGCTGCACCGGTTTGTAAATCAACATTGCCATTGACGGCAAATTTACGTAATCCTTGAATAAAATCATGTGCTGATTGCGGAATTTCCAGTGGTGACCAACGCAATTGATTAGGTGAGAGTAGTTGTGCCGATGGTTGCGATGTTACACCTGGATGCTCAATGAGTTGATAAGGTGTATGTTTGACTGAGGGTAAAATGCGATAAAGCCAAACCTTAGCATTATGATCGCGTTTTACCGTAAAAGCACTGCCGCTTAACTGTTCAGCATAAAGCCCAAGAGGTGGTTTTTGCGGCGTATTTCGCCCTTTAGGAAGTGCACCTTCAATCGCTTGCGATTCAAAATGATTGCCAAAACCGGTAAGATAATGATAATTATCTAGCTTCATTGAAAATGCTCCACAGTGTCTAGAAAATACTCAAGATAAAAAAGCGAATATAATTAAAACTAAATTTTATCATAAAGCTAAGAGTGCTTCTATTAATTCAAATTGCAACGGAGCAATG
>JBCDIY010000106.1:0-5373 GCA_038748435.1 Pseudomonadota bacterium
GTAAATTAACCAGCACTTTCATACATAATTAAGCCTATTAACACATATTTTTTTAATTGCTCAGCCTTAAATGAGTTTTCTCGTTTGGCACGGCTTTTTTAAAAAGATAATTTTTATAAATACCAACTTCTGAATGTATGAAATTGTTGTTTACTCATTTCAAAAGGTGTTTTTTGTAATGATCAGCCAACCCAGTGCCTAATTTTGTTCAATTAGTTACAATTTTTTAAGTGAGATTTACGATGGATGAAAATATTCAACAAATAATCGAGTCTGATTATCTTATTCAACGGATACATAAATTCAAATTTGGCGACATTCATATCAAGCACGATCCACAATCCGATTTTTTTTCAATTATTGCTATACACAATACTAAACTTGGGCCTGCTTTAGGCGGTTGTCGCATGCTTAGTTACAAAAGTTTTGATGAAGCTCTAAATGATGTAACTAAGCTAGCACAAGCGATGAGTTATAAAGCCGCATTAGCCGGTTTGCCTTTAGGTGGTGGTAAAGCCATTATATTTAAACCTAAAACCATTGAAGATAGACAAGGCTTCTTCCAAACTTTTGGCAAATTTGTCGAAGAATTAAATGGCCGCTACATTACCGCCGTCGACAGCGGCACCACATCAGGTGATATGGATATCGTTGCTGAAGAAACTAAACACGTCACGAGTAGAGCGAATAAATATGGTGACCCTTCACCGATCACTGCCACAGGTGTACTACGAGCAATGCAAGCAACCGTAAAATTTAAATTAGGTCAAGATAATTTAGCTGGCCTACGCGTGGCTATACAAGGTGTAGGGAAAGTTGGTGAACATCTCGCACGCGACCTAGCAGACCAAAAAGCGCAATTATTCCTTACAGACATTAATGAAGCCAAGGCAATGCAACTTGCACAAGATTTGCAAGCGCAATTCGTTAAACCCGACGCTATTTATGGTGTCGATTGTGATGTCTTCGCACCTTGTGCTTTAGGTGGAATTTTAAATGATGATACCTTACCACAACTCAAGGCAAAAATGATTGTCGGTGCAACTAACAATCAATTACATAGACCGCATCACGGCGAAGCCCTTAGAGAGATGAATATTCTCTATACTCCAGACTATATTGTAAACTCTGGGGGACTCATTTGTGCATGCGCAGAATATTATAATTATTCTATGGACAAGGTGAAACAACAAGTTGAAGAAATCTATAACGCTACGTTAAACATCTGTGAGCGCGCTGCAAAAGAAAATCTTGCAACCAGTGTGATCGCAGATAAAATTGCCCAAGAAAAAATTGCTAATGCATAAGGAGTGATATATGCAAGAATACTTAGAAATTCCTTACAGTCAGTGTCTAAATGAACAAGGAGAAATAGTCGGCAAACTACCTGAGTTTGCTAAAAATGCCGAAGAAGCCATTAAACTTTATCAGCTATTGGTGTTACTGCGCACGTTCGATACCAAAGCAGTCGCGCTACAAAGAACTGGAAAAATCGGCACCTACGCTGGCATCTTAGGTCAAGAAGCAGTATCTGTTGGCCTTGGAGCAGCGATGCAGATGGATGATGTGCTTTGCCCTGCTTATAGAGAATATGGTGCAATGATTCAAAGAGGTGGCAAACTAGAAGATATTCTGCTGTATTGGGGTGGTGATGAACGCGGTAGTGATTTTCAACATCCTGAAGATTTTCCTATTTCAGTTCCGATTGCTTCACAATGTTTGCACGCTGCAGGAGTTGCCATCGCTTTTAAACACAGAAAACAAAAGCGCGCTGCTGTCGCAGTTGTCGGTGATGGCGGTACTTCTAAAGGAGATTTTTACGAAGCGATTAATTTAGCTGGTGAATGGCGCTTACCTGTTGTCTTTGTAATTAATAATAATCAATGGGCGATCTCATTGCCACGCACAGCCCAGACTGCAGCAAAAACCTTAGCACAAAAAGCTGTCGCAGCAGGTTTTTCAGGGATACAAGTCGATGGCAATGATGTCATTGCAGTGCGCGATGTATGTGCCAAAGCTTTAAAAAATGCACGCGAAAATAATGAGCCAATGATTATAGAAGCATTAACCTATCGGCTTTGTGATCATACCACGGCAGATGATGCCAAACGTTATCGCGAAAATGAAGAATTGCAAAATGCTAAAGCCAAAGAACCATTAATTCGCCTCAGGCAGTATCTAACTCAGCAAAATCTTTGGAATGAGGAAGAAGAAAAAAAACTGCTAAAAAGCTGCAGTGAAAAAGTCGAACTGGCTGTCAAGAATTTTCAAAACACACCAGCTCGGGCGCCAGAAACTATTTTTGATAAACTCTATCATACCTTGCCCAAAGCCTATGCTGAACAATTCAATGCAATTAAGGGGGCTAAATAATGTCAGCAATTACTTTAGTCGAAGCAGTTAATCAAGCGTTAGCTTATGAATTGAAGCACGATGAGAATGTTGTCCTTTTAGGTGAAGATATCGGTAAAAATGGTGGTGTCTTCCGTGCGACTGACAAACTACAAGCTACTTTTGGTGAAAACCGTGTGATGGATACGCCCTTGGCCGAATCGATGATTGCCGGTATCTCCATCGGCATGGCAAGCCAAGGCTTAAAACCTGTCGCTGAATTTCAATTTTTAGGCTTTATTTACTCAGGTTTTGATCAAATTATTTGTCATGCTGCACGCTTACGCAATCGTACACGTGGCAGATTATCTTGCCCTATTGTATATCGCGCCCCTTATGGTGGCGGCATTCACGCGCCAGAACATCACTCAGAAAGTACCGAAGCATTATTCGCCCACATCCCGGGTATACGTGTTGTCATACCTTCCTCGCCAGCACGTGCTTATGGTTTACTCCTCGCTGCAATTCGCGACCCTGATCCCGTGGTATTTTTAGAACCGAAACGCATTTATCGTTTAGTCAAACAAGAAGTCGCTGATGATGGCCAAGCCCTACCGTTAGATAAAGCGTTTGTTTTACGTGAAGGCACGGATATTACTTTAATTAGCTGGGGAGCCAGTTTACATGAAACCCAACAAGCAGCTGACGCCTTAGCCGAAGAAAATATCAGTGCTGAAGTTATCGATGTCGCGACCATTAAACCGTTAGATATGGAAACCATATTAAATTCAGTGGCGAAAACTGGCCGATGTGTTATTATCCATGAAGCTGCTAAAACTTGCAGTGTTGGCGCTGAAATTGCAGCCAACATTGCCGAGCATGGATTGATGTCGCTGATGGCACCAGTCGTTAGAGTTTCTGGTTACGATACCATCATGCCTTATTTTAAGTTAGAAAAAAAATACTTGCCAAGTACGCAAAGAATTATAAATGCAGTTAAACAAACATTGGAGTTCGCATGAAAGTTTTTAACTTACCTGATCTGGGTGAAGGTCTGCCAGATGCAGAAATTAAAGAATGGTATGTAAAAGAAGGTGATGAAGTAGCAATCGATCAGCCTATCGTCGCCATGGAAACTGCTAAAGCAGTGGTTGATGTTCCCTCACCACAGGCGGGAAAAATTGCAAAAATGTACGGCGACCCAGGCGATATTATCGAAACCGGTAAACCGTTAATTGCCTTTGCTGTAGCTGGAATTGAAACGCAAACTGCAACGGCAAAAGCAGTTACTGCTGAAGCTGACATGGGTGCTACAGTTGCAGGTAAAATAGAAGTGGGTGACACAGTTATTCAAGAAGCTGCTACAGGGATCGCGCCGACGCAAACCGCAACTAAAGCTGTTAAAATCATACCTGCGTTACGTGCACTAGCGACCAAATTGAAAGTTGATGTAAATTCAATACAAGGGAGTGGTCCTGGCGGTAGTATTACAAAAGTTGATATCGAGTCTGCAGCACAAAAAACTGCAGTTAAAACACCTCTACCGATATCATCTGCGACGACAGTAAATTTTGAGACGGTTGCTTTACGTGGTGTGCGACGTTCTATGGCAAATGCTATGGCCAAATCTCATGCTGAAGTCGTTCCAGTCACCATCGTTGACGATGCTGATATTAATCATTGGCCAGAAAAAACAGATATTACTTATCGCATCATTCAAGCAATTATCGCTGCTTGTGAAACTGAGCCGAGTTTAAATGCGCATTTTGATGCGAATAAACTTGAGAGAAAAATATTTAGTAATATCAACTTAGGGCTCGCGCTAGACTCAGCAGATGGATTATTTGTTCCAGTGATGCATGACATACAGAATCAATCTGCAGAAAAGATTCGCGAAAATATCGATAGATTTAAAACGCAAATTCAAGATCGATCTATTCCGCAAGAAGAATTAACCGGCTCGACAATCCAATTATCTAACTTTGGTATGTTTGCTGGTCGCTACGCCAATCCCGTGGTTGTTCCACCCGGTGTCGCGATTGTTGGTATTGGCGGTATCCGTGGTGAAGTCGTCGCAGTTGATCATGCATTTGCTCTTCACAAAATCATGCCGATTTCCCTGACTTTTGATCATCGTGCCGTGACCGGTGGCGAAGCCGCAAGATTTTTACGCGCTTTATTGGACGCATTACAGCAATAAAATAAACTATTCCCCTAGCTTGCTTTACGCTTGACCTATTTTTCGTTTACACTAGGAAGGTGCCTTATTTAGCTAAGGACAAGGATTATTTATATCTCATAAACAAGGAGAAAATTTATGAAAAAAATTATGTTTGCACTCATCGCAATTTCCATCTCATTATTCGTTAATCTTACCTACGCTGCACCGGGTGATTCAGCGGAAATGATGAACCTGAAAATGAACCCGCAAGAAATGAAACAAATGAATGACAGTATGCGTGATATGTCGATGATGGGTATGAATAAAATGGGCAAAAAATTGATGTATATGGGCATAAGAGTGCGTATGATGGGTATGAGCTTATCTTCTGCTCAAGATCCAAAAATGCAAGAAAAAGGTAAAAAAATGATGAAAATGGGTGCCAAGTTATACATGATGGGGCAAAAGCTTAACGATGGCAAACCTTTAGATGTGAAAAAAATGATGGATAAGATGCGTAAGTATCGACGCTAATCTTTAAATAAATTAAAGACTGTCATCCTCGCCAAGGCATTTTTATTGCACAGATCGAATTGAGTAAATTGCCTTTGTGCTTAAGATTATGCTGATGGTTGTAGGCACAACCATCTACGTCCCTCCCTTTTTGAAAAGGCGTTGTTGCGTAAATAGGATCTGTCATCCCCGCGAAGGCGGGGATCCAGGAGAATCTATGAAATAGTGAGTTTTTTCATACAATCCATCCTTGGCGCCGACCTGGATTCCGGACATTTTTTGCCCTTCCTCTGGTCAAGCCAGAGGACGACGCCCTAGTTGCAAAAAATTCCGGAATGACAAGAACAAATTGGTTATTTTTTGATTTA
>JBCDIY010000107.1:0-5370 GCA_038748435.1 Pseudomonadota bacterium
AAATCCCTCCTGTCCTCCCTTTTAAAAAGGCGTTGTTGCGTAAATCAAAAAATAACCAATTTGTTCTTGTCATTCCGGAATTTTTTGCCATGGAGGGCAAAAAATGTCCGGAATCCAGGTCGGCGCCAAGGATGGATTGTACGAAAAAACTCACTATTTCATAGATTCTCCTGGATCCCCGCCTTCGCGGGGATGACAGATCCTATTTACACAACAACGCCTTTTAAAAAAGGGAGGGACGTAGATTGTTGCACCAAAAACATTCAAATCCAATATAAATGACAGACACAAAAATAAATTCTATTTATACAACAACGCCACCTACGCACGTGGGATGACAGAATCTTATTAATGCAGAAGGCATCTCGTGACGATGAAAGTTTGTAGGATGGGTTGAGCGAAGCAAAGCTCAACAAACCTAAAGCAATAATCCTATTTTATTTAACTTGCTAATTTCTTCACGTGTTTACTTAAGCGGCTCTTATGACGTGCGGCTTTGTTTTTGTGGATGATACCTTTAGAAACCATTTTATCAATCACAGGTACCGCTTGTTTAAAAGCAGTTTGGGCATTTTCTTTATTGCCAGCTTCTACTGCAGTGTATACTTTTTTGATAAACGTACGTAAACGACTACGTAACGCCATATTATGGTCGCGACGGCGTTTGTTTTGTCTAACGCGTTTGCGTGCTTGGGCTGAATTCGCCACGGTTTTGCTCCTAACTCACTTAGTTTAAAGCATTTAATAATGGCGTTTTTTTGCTTAAATGTCAATCAGAAATTAAATAATTACTATTCTGAAACATCGATATCGGTTTTAACTGACTGTTGCTCCAATTTGCCCAAAAAATAATCCAATTGTGACCAATCTTTATACTTGATGATCAATTTACCTTGACCATGACGTCCTTCTTTAATTTGCACTTTGGTACCTAAATAACGGGTAAAGCGCTTTTGCATCTCAACCAATTGCTCATCAAATTCTTTAACAATAGGTTGTCTACGACCATGGAACAACCGTACCATTTGCTCGGTCTGCCGCACCGATAGGCCTTTAGTGATGATAGACTTTGCCGCGCGTAGCTGTTGTTCGCGGTTTAGTGTCAATAATGCCCTAGCATGGCCCATTTCAATTTTGCCATCCGCTAGCAATTGCTTGATATCATCTGTCAGTGCTAATAAACGCAATAAATTACTGATATTCGCGCGTGACTTGCCTAAGACATTTGCCACTTGTTCATGTGTCATGTTGAATTCATCGATTAAACGTTGAATCGCCCCTGCCTCTTCTAACGGATTTAAATCTTCACGTTGAATATTTTCTATCAAAGCAACTGCAACGACTGCCTCATCTGGCAACTCCCGCACGAGTACCGGAACATGCGCTAACTCAGCAATTTTGGCAGCGCGAAAACGTCGTTCGCCAGCAATAATCTCAAAATGGCTGCCAACACTTCGCACAACGATAGGTTGGATAATCCCTTGGGCACGAATAGAACTAGCTAATTCTTGCAGCGATTCTTCAGAAAACACTTTGCGCGGTTGATAACGCCCAGCACGAATTTTATTAATAGGGATAGTTTGCAATTCGCCTTCTAGTTTCGGACTTTCATTGGGTACCGTGGGTGACTTGGCTAAATTACCTAATAAAGCTTCAAGATCACGACCCAGCGCTCGTTTCTTCGCCATGCATGTTTTCCTTTTGTGTGAATTCAAATTGTCGCCGCTGTAGCATTTCTTCAGCTAATTGCTGATAAGCCACTGCACCGCTAGATTGTCTATCGTATAGTATACCGGGTAAACCAAAACTTGGGGCTTCGGCCAAACGTACGTTACGTGGCACCGTCGTAGTAAAAAGCTTGTCAGCGAAATGTTTAGTTAATTGTTCTGATACCTCGTTAGTCAAACGATTACGCGCATCATACATGGTACGTAAAATACCTTCGATGATTAGCTTTTGATTAACGCTTTGCTGAATTGTCGTTACCGTTTCTAACAACGCACTCAATCCTTCTAAGGCATAATATTCGCATTGCACTGGGATTAGTACCGAATGTGCTGCCACTAACGCATTAATCGTCAGCATGCCTAAAGAAGGCGGGCAATCAATAATAATATAGTCATAACGACCACGGATTTTCACCAGTGCTTGTAATAATTTCTGCTCACGCCGATTCACTTGCGGTAAATACATTTCTGCCGAAGCTAAATCACGATTTGAGGGGGCGATATCATAGCCAGCTTTGGTAGGTAATAAAATGCTCTGCATGTCGACTTCTTCTTTAATCACATCGATTAGAGAATGCTCTAATTGATGTTTATCGACGCCACTCCCCATAGTTGCATTGCCTTGAGGATCAAAATCTATCAGTAGCGTATGACGATTGGCTGCACTTAAAGCTGCTGCTAAATTAACTGCGGTGGTAGTTTTACCGACACCGCCTTTTTGATTGGTCACCGCAATTATTTTACTCATGCGACTATTATGACAAAATTCTTAATTCGCGGGAATCATTAAAACTACTAAACTTCTTTCTGCCTGCAGAAACGGCACTGCTAATGGCACAATTTGATGATTTTGCTCAGAGGTTAAATCTGCTAGTTCTTCAGCTGTGAGTTTGGCTTTCATGGCTAATATTTGCCCATTACGACACAACAAATGCTGGGTAGATTGGAGAATTGTGCCTAATTTTGCATAAGCGCGACACAATACTTGGTCAAAACAAAATTCTGGCTGATATTGCTCACTACGCTGACAAATTACTGCAACATTGGTAAGTTGTAACTGATAGACCACTTGACGCAAGAAACTGCAACGTTTGGCGCTGCTATCTAGCAAATAAAATCGCTTAGTAGGAAAATACAAGCTCAACGGTAAACCGGGAAAACCGCCGCCACTGCCAACATCAATGATTTTCTTACCTTGAATAAAGCGATGAATTGATAAACTGTCGAAAAAATGTTGAATAATAATATTTTTTGGATCTTTAATTGCAGTTAAATTAATTTTGCGATTCCATTGCATCAATAGCTCAAGGTAAGTAAAAAATTTTTGTCGATAGTTTGCATCTGCAGATAAATTTAATTTTTCCAAACCATGCTGCAATAATTTTTCTAGGACTGACTGATTCACGCGGCGGCATTCGATTTATATTTTTTCACATAAATCAACAACAACGAAATTGCCGCGGGTGTGACACCGGGAATACGTGAAGCCTGACCAATGGTTTCCGGCTTTGTTTGAATTAACTTTTCTTGCACTTCGCTGGAAAGGCCTTTGACGTTTGCGTAATTGAATTTCAGTGGGATTTTTGTGGTTTCATGTTGTTTTAATTTAGCAATTTCTTCTTGCTGGCGATTAATATAACCGTGATATTTCACTTGAATTTCGACTTGTTGCTGTACCGCTGGTTGCAGTTGGTTGTGATTAAATTCCGTCAAATGAAGTAATTTTGCATAGGTTAATTCTGGCCGTTTTAATAAAGCGTAAATAGAATATTCACGTTCTAACGGTTTTTGTACATGACGATTAATATTAGCTGCAGCAGCCGAGTCTTTTTGAATATAATGTTGCTTGATACGCTTTAATTCGGCAGCAATGGCCTCACGCTTTGCAGAAAACACCTGCCAACGTTTGTCATCGACTAAACCTAATTGTCTACCAATTGTAGTCATGCGCAAGTCTGCATTATCTTCACGCAAAATCAAGCGATATTCTGCACGACTGGTAAACATACGATAGGGTTCGCTAGTACCGCGGGTAATCAAGTCGTCGATCAATACACCAATATAAGCTTCATCACGACCAGGTGACCAAGCTTGTTTACTTTGGCATTTTAAGGCGGCATTCATCCCTGCAATTAAACCTTGTGCAGCAGCTTCTTCGTAACCCGTCGTACCATTAATTTGGCCGGCAAAAAATAAGCCCTGAATAAATTTAGTTTCCAAACTTGCGTGTAAATCTCGTGGATCAAAAAAATCATATTCAATCGCATAACCCGGACGCGTAATATGCGCGTGTTCAAACCCCTTGATAGATCGCACAAATTGCACTTGTAGATCAAACGGCAAGCTAGTTGAAATGCCGTTGGGGTAGACTTCAGTAGTATGCAAGCCTTCGGGTTCAATAAAAATTTGATGCGAAGCTTTATCATTGAAGCGCACAACTTTATCCTCAATTGACGGACAATAGCGTGGCCCAACGCCTTCGATTTCACCACTATACATGGGCGAACGCGATAAGCCTGAAGTGATAATTTCATGGGTTTGCGCATTAGTATGGGTAATATGGCAAACCACTTGTTGTGGATGCTCGGTGAGCTGACCTAAAAAGGAAAATACCGGCAGCGGTTCATCACCCGGTTGCTGTGCTAATTCAGCATAATTAATAGTTTTACCATCGATGCGTGGTGGTGTACCCGTTTTCAAACGCGCGACTCGAAACGGTAACGCACGCAAAGTCTTAGCTAAAGCATTAGCAGGCGCATCACCCGCTCGACCACCTTGATATTGTGATTCACCAATATGAATTTTACCACCGAGAAAGGTACCGACGGTTAATACGACACAATCGGCATGAAAACTCAAACCCATTTGTGTTTTAACCCCTTTAACGACATTATCTGCCAGCATTAGATCAACCACCGATTGCTGAAAGATTTGCAGATTAGCTTGGTTTTCTAGTGCATGACGAATGGCTTGCTTGTACAGTGCTCTATCGGCTTGTGCTCGGGTTGCACGCACTGCTGGGCCTTTACTAGCGTTCAAAGTGCGAAAGTGAATGCCAGCTTTATCGATCGCCCGTGCCATTTGTCCACCCAAAGCATCGATTTCTTTGACCAAATGCCCCTTACCGATCCCACCGATAGCAGGATTACAAGACATTTGCCCTAAAGTTTCAATACTTTGTGTCAATAAAAGCGTTTTTGCGCCCATACGCGCGGCAGCCAATGCTGCCTCTGTACCAGCATGACCACCGCCAACCACAATAATGTCATAATGTATCGTTTGCATGCATGCTAGTATACAATAATTTAGCAGTATGTTTCTAAAAACTTGACTTAAACTACACGTATTGCTCATTGTTAAATCCTCTGCAATATACTTATTTAATTAACACAAGAATGTTTTTCGCTTATTTTTATTTAATATTTCAAATTATCCATTCTAAATTCTATTTATTATGAGTATATTGCTATTTTTCTTGAAACAATATATCATTATTTGATATATATCTTCTTTTGGCATAAAATAATAATGTATTGGACAGTTTGAATTCATAAAAAAGCAGCGAAACAAATAAAAAAGCTGCCTAAATCTATTCGGGCAACCCTTTTACTATTATTGCGTGATTTAGAAATCTATGGACCAA
>JBCDIY010000108.1:0-5343 GCA_038748435.1 Pseudomonadota bacterium
AAGTTCTAAATTGTTTTACAAATGCTTTTTTTTGCTGTGGCGTCGCATTTCTCCAACTATTAGGATTAACGACGGAACGGGCCATCCTAAACTGATCGACATGAGGTAATAATACTTTGACGACAATTTTATCGATCATCTGTGGATTTCTGCGTAACGTACTGCGATTATTTTTTAATTGAGTTAGCATCTGATTTGCTACGGTTTTCATCAATGGCAGAGGTGACTGCGATGCTGTAGTTTGTGCTGCATAAACCGTTATGCTAAACAAACATAAAACCAATGTTGTAAAAGCTTTTTTTAACATTTGTGAAATCCTCATGTTTTGATTTGCGATTCTGATTTTTTCTGGTTATTGCCGCCATTGACTTTAAAAAGCAGCTGACCGATTAAATTCTCTAAAATTAACGCCGGATGCGTATGATTTATTACACTACCATTTTTTAATGTTGCGGTATCGTAACCTGGAGTCAAACTAATATAGTTTGAGCCTAATATCCCTTGGGTCAAAATACTCGCCGACGTATCTTTAGGTAAGTCATTATAGCTTTTATTGATAAATAAAGTCACGCTAGCTTGATAGGTTTTTGGATTCAACTGAATCGCTTCAACACGTCCAACCCTAACACCAGCGACAGTGACCGGCGCACGTATCTTTAAGTCACCTATATTGTTAAAATTTGCTGTAACAACAAAGCCGTTATTACCCATGTAGTTGCTTAATCCACTCACTTTTAAGGCAAGCATAATGAGTGCGAGAAAGCCCAACAACATAAAAAAACCCACCATAATTTCTATATGATATCTTTTCATTATCTCTCCTTTACCAACTACCCAGCATGACTGCGGTTAAAATAAAATCTAGCCCCAAAATTGCCAACGATGCATACACCACGGTATTGGTTGTTGCGCGCGCAATACCTGCTGAGGTCGGCTGGCAAGCAAAACCTTGATATACAGCAATCCAAGTGACGATAAATCCAAAAACAATGCTTTTTATAATACCACTTAAGATATCTACGCGAAAATTAACCGCTGCTTGCATATTGCTCCAAAAAGATCCTGCATCTAATCCTAACCAGGCCACACCAACTAAGTAACCGCCTAAAATAGCTACTGCATTAAATATCAAAGCGAGAATTGGCATAGCGAAAAATCCACCCCATAATCTCGGTGCAATGACACGCCGCAATGGATCCACACCCATCATATCCATACTAGCTAATTGATCTGTCGCCTTCATCAAGCCAATTTCAGCAGTTAACGAAGAACCGGCACGGCCAGCAAATAATAATGCGGTTACTACAGGGCCTAATTCTCGCACTACGCTTAAAGCGAGCAATTGACCTAATTGTTGGGTTGCACCAAATTTTTCTAGTGTATTAAAGCCTTGTAAACCTACCACCATACCGATAAAAAGGCCAGAAATAACGATAATAATTAAAGATAAGACACCGACAGAAAATATTTGTTCAATTGTTAGTGCGATGTTTTCTTTGAAATTGGGTTTACGCACTAACGTTTGCAATAAAAATAAACCTGATCGTCCTAGGTTTTCACAATAGCGTAAGCCGACTTGACCAAACGCAGCAATTTTATTCAACATGAATCGCTAAATCCTCGTGATAGGTTTTTGCAGGATAATGAAATGGTACTACACCGTCGGGTAAACCATGCATAAATTGTTTTACTGCAGGATTATCCATTGCTGCTAATTGCTGTGGTGTACCCGCAGCAATCACTTTGGCATTCGACAAAATATATCCATAATCGGCAATTGAACTGACTTCTGCAACATCGTGTGAAACAATAATAGAAGTCATACGCAAGCTATCGTTCAACTCTTTAATCAATTTCACAATGACTCCCATGGATATAGGATCTAAACCAGTAAAAGGTTCATCATACATGATTAACTCTGGATCCAACGCGAGTGCTCTGGCTAAAGCAACGCGCCGCGCCATGCCACCGGATAATTCATAAGGCATCATATCGTGTGTACCACGTAAGCCAACCATTTCTAATTTCATTAAAACAATATTTTTGATTAATCGCGATGACAAATTTGTATGCGCTCGAAGTGGGAAAGCGATATTATCAAACACGCTGATATTAGTAAACAATGCACTACTTTGGAACAACAAGCCCATTTTTTTACGTGTTGCTAATAAGTGTTTACGACTGAGTTGATTGATACACTGATCGTGAAAATAAATTTTGCCGCTATCAGGTTTTAATTGGCCGCCGATAAGCTTTAATAAAGTCGTCTTACCTGTACCACTAGGCCCCATAATTGCAGTGACCTGATGTGCAGGAATAGAAAAACTTAGCGCATCAAAAATTGCATGCTGGCCATATCTAAACGAAAGGTTATCCATTTGCACTAAAGCAGACGTCATTGTTTTAATTAACCCTTATTTAATATTTAAGTGACTATGATAACCGATTATAATAATCTTCGCATTAGATTTAACGTCGTCTCGTCATGTTTGGCGTGTTACTATGACTTTGCATTTTTGAACTCGCTGCTTCAGCGTTTTGAGCATCTGCGCTTTGTTGGGTTTTTATTCCTTGAAACAATGCGGTACCAACGGTGCCTCCAAGAACTTGTCTAACAGCCGCACCCTGATTATTACCAAATCCAGCGCCATAATAATTACTATCACTGCCTTCACCTGTTAAAGCATTACCGGCATTTTGGCCACCCTGACGTACCGCACCTGCGCCTTTTTCAATACTGCCACCGGTAAGCTCAACTTGACGAGTAAACCCTTGGGCATTGGCATGATCCGCACCGATCACAGACCCGGCTTTTTTATCACCGATAACACTACGTTGACCATCACGCACACGTTCTGCGGTCATGTGAGACTGTTCGCTTTTGCTAGCTACATCGTCCGCCTCTACATAAGCGATATCTTCCGCTGGTGTGGTTTCTGCTCTCGCAGCAGCTTTATCAGCTTTTTCCTTTAAGCGTTTTTGTTTTTCTTTTTCTTTCTCGGACTTGTTGTCAAGTGTATCCGCTTCAACTGCATCAGCACTCGCCTCTTCAGAGATTGGAGATTTTTTTAATTCATCTTCGTTGGTTAAATGGGTTTTATTGAGAAAGGAAGCAAATGCATTGGCGCTAAATTTGCTGTTATCGTGGATTAATTTAAATAGTTTTTCTTTACCATAAAAACCATGCAGGCGTTTGCCAGAACCGCCTCCACTAGCATCACCACCACTTTCATCATCATCTTTATGGACGTCAGCAAAATTTTTGTGTTTTTTATTGATATAAGCAGAACGATCGCTTAAACCACCAAACATGCCGCCGCCTTTTTTAGTATCTGCCATGAAAATTTACTCCTTCCTTAAAAAACACTACTTTACAACTACAATTTTAACAAACTTTAACCAGTCTTGCTGCTATAACATACTCAAAAAACTAAAAAAATTTGCTTGGATTTAGAGTAAGTTATTGATACTTAATTGGCTAATCGACATGAGGTTTCATTCTTTTTGAAACGAGCGTAATATAGCATCATGAAGTTCGTATTGCAAGCGTTAATGATATAATATGAAATTTATTATATCTTAATATAAATGAATAGGTTACCATTACTATGATTTCCCAAGAAAACCAGTGCCAAGAAAACAAGCTTGATTATCATCAATGTGCGCTTACCGTGATTGAAACGGAAGCGAGTGCTATTGCCCGGCTAAGTCAATCAATTAACCAAGACTTCGAACATGCCTGCAAGCTCATGTTAAATTGCCAAGGGCGAATTATCGTCATGGGCATGGGCAAGTCTGGGCATATCGCTAAAAAAATTGCGGCGACAATGGCAAGTACGGGAACGCCAGCTTTTTATATTCATCCAGGTGAAGCTAACCATGGCGATTTAGGTATGGTGACTTCCAGAGATATTGTTTTACTTTTATCATACTCCGGCGAAACTCACGAAGTTCTCAATTTATTGCCTTTAATCAAACGCTTAAATGCGCCGATTATTGCCATGACTGGGAAGAATGGTTCCAGCCTTGCGCGGGCTGCTGATATCATCTTAGATGTCAATGTCGATGCCGAGGCTTGCCCGCTAGGTTTAGCGCCTACAGCGAGCACAACCGCTGCCTTAGTCATGGGTGATGCATTAGCGATGACATTGCTTCAAGCACGTGGTTTTACTGCCGAAGAATTCGCTTTTTCCCATCCTGCAGGACAACTTGGTAAACGCTTACTATTACGCGTCAGTGATATCATGGAAAATGATGATGCCATTCCTAGCGTTGGCCCCACAGCAAATATTTCTCAAGCGATTATCGAAATGACACAAAAAGGTTTAGGCTGCACCACCGTTATACAAGCGAATCAAGTGTTAGGCATTTTTACCGATGGCGATTTACGCCGTGCTTTGGATAAAAAGATCGATATTCAAGCGACAAGTATTTCTGCTATTATGACGAAAAAATTCAAATCGATTAATAAAAACAAATTAGTTGTCGAGGCTTTAGAAATCATGCAAGCCAACAATATTACAGCACTCATCGTATTAGATGACGCCAAACAATTTTGTGGTATGATTCACATCCACCCTATTTTACGCTCAGGAGTCGTATGATCAATCAGTTAAAAGGTAAAATTAGCAAAATAAAATGTTTAGTGACCGATGTAGATGGTGTATTAACTAATGGCCGTATTTATGTCGATGAAGCTAGTGAGCGCGTGAAAAGCTTTCATGTGCACGATGGTCAAGGCATCAAGATTATGCTTAAAGCGGGTTTTAAATTTGCGGTGATATCCGTGAATACTTCGAGTATTATTCAAACGCGTTTAAACAAATTAGGTGTGACAGATCATTATCTAGGTTATGAAAATAAATTAGAGGCACTCAATAAATTCATGCAAAAATATTCTTTGGCGCCAGAGCAAATCGCTTATATGGGAGATGATTTACCTGATATTCCGGTTTTAAAAACCGTTGGTCTTGCCATTGCCGTCGCTAATGCGAATAAGCATGTTTTAAGTTATGCAGATTATCAAACGCGTGCTAATGGTGGCAACGGCGCAGTACGTGAAGTTTGTGATTACATTTTACAAACGCAAAATTTATTAAAGCCGATTTTAGAGCAATTTATTTTATGATAAAACGCATAATGATTTACAGTGGTTTAATTATGCTGATCGGCATCAGTGTTTGGATGCTTTATCATAACCAATCCAGCACTAAAGGCTTAAAAATTCAACCCAACACGATCATTTACAATATTCATGCAAAAAACTTTGATAAAACCGGTGCGCTAGCTAGTCAATTTTATACACCAAAATTAACGCATTACAACAAGGATAATGAAAGCCGT
>JBCDIY010000109.1:0-5341 GCA_038748435.1 Pseudomonadota bacterium
ATATAAGACGTAACCACATAACAATTCCCTTTTTAGCCGTAGTATTAGTAGCGCTTAAACAATACGTTTAAGGTAAATTTACACAATGATTATAGCCTGTAGTTTAAACTTAATTATCAAATTAAATACAATTTTTCTATTCAAGGTGGCAATATTCTGTTATATTGTTGAACGAACCTTTGTTATTTGGAATTGTTGTGATTAATCAAATTCGTAATATTGCTATTATTGCCCACGTTGACCATGGTAAAACTACTTTAGTAGATGAATTATTAAAACAATCAGGCACTTTCACAAAAGCTTCGCAAATCGAAGAACGTGTCATGGATTCTAATGAACTAGAAAAAGAACGTGGGATCACTATATTAGCTAAAAATACAGCAATCAATTGGAAGAATTACCATATTAATATTGTCGATACACCGGGACACGCAGATTTTGGCGGTGAAGTTGAAAGAATTTTGTCCATGGTCGACTCTGTATTATTGTTAGTGGATGCCGTCGAAGGACCTATGCCACAGACACGTTTTGTTACCCAAAAAGCGTTTTCTTATGGTTTAAAACCTATCGTTGTAATTAATAAAATTGATCGTCAAGGTGCTAGACCAGATAAAGTTATTGATGAAGTATTTGATTTATTTGATAGTTTAGGCGCAACCAATGAACAACTGGATTTTCCAATTATCTATAGTTCGGCTATCAATGGCTATGCGATAAGTCAGTTGAATGATGCACCCAAAGACATGCAACCCTTATTTGACATGATAGTTAAAGAAGTAAAACCGCCTGAAGTCGAACTAGCGGCGCCGTTGCAAATGCAAATTAGTTCTCTCGATTATTCTAGCTATGTTGGTGCTATCGGTATTGGTCGCATTAAGCGTGGAACGATTAAAACAAATATGCCAGTTAAAATTATTGACCGTGAGGGCAACCAACGCGCTGGAAAAATTTTACAAGTGCTAGGATTTCAAGGTTTACAACGTACTGAAATGAAATCGGCCAACGCCGGCGATATTATTGCTATTACAGGGATAGATAAAATTCGTATCTCCGATACAATTTGCGATCCAGAACATGTTGTTGCATTACCACCATTGGTTGTGGATGAACCCACGGTTAATATGACATTTCAAGTCAACAATTCACCATTTGCTGGACGTGAAGGGAAGTTTCTGACTAGTCGGCAAATAAGAGAACGATTAGAACGTGAATTGATCGCTAACGTCGCACTTAAGGTTGATTTTTTAGAATCTGCGGAAAAGTTTTTGGTGTCTGGACGCGGAGAATTACACTTATCTATCTTGATTGAAAACATGCGGCGTGAGGGTTATGAATTCGCAGTTTCGCGCCCAGAAGTGATTACTAAAGAAATCGATGGACAATTATGTGAACCATTTGAAACTTTAGTCCTTGATATTGAAGAGATACATCAGGGAAGTGTCATCCAAGAATTAGCGCAACGTAAAGGACAACTAGCAAACATGCAAGCGGATCATCATGGACGGTTGCGTCTGGATTATTTAATTCCTACTCGTGGACTTATTGGTTTGCATGCAAAAATTCTTACGCTGACTTCTGGTACCGGAATTATGTACCATGTTTTCGAAAAATATGCACCACAATTGCCGGAAGCGATAGAAACAAGAGTGCGCGGAGTTTTAATTGCTAACGCAGCGGGTGTAGCAACTGCGTATGCGTTATATAATTTACAGGATCGTGGTAGCATGTTTATTGACCCGCAAGCAGATGTTTATGAAGGTATGATTGTTGGATTACATTCACGCGAAAATGATCTAGTGGTGAATGTAAGTCGTGCCAAGCAATTAACTAACATTAGAGCCTCTGGCTCGGATGAAAGTATTATTCTAACACCAGCAATTAAATTCAGTCTTGAGCAGGCACTACAATTTATCGCTGATGATGAACTGGTAGAAGTCACTCCAAAAGCGATTCGTTTACGTAAGAAGTATTTAAAAGAACATGAACGTAAGCGAGCAAAAAAAAGCTAATAAATTATCTTATATCTAGTGTGCCCAAAAAAACTAATTAAGAACTAGTCTAACCTTAAAGTTGAATTTTCTGTAAATAGATATTATTTAAACATATCAACTTCAAAAAGTGGCAAATAATATTTTCCCTGAATCTGCTAATATATAAAGACTTATAGAAATATATTCATTGGAGAACCCACATGCGTGCATCTGATTTATTATTACGCTGTTTAGAAGCGCAGGGAGTGGATACCATTTTTGGTGTGCCTGGAGAGGAAAACGCTGATATTATGATTTCACTTTTAAATTCATCAATTAACTTTATTACTACGAGACATGAGCAATCAGCTGCATTCATGGCCGATATGTATGGTAGGTTAACGGGTAAACCCGGGGTATGTATGTCTACATTGGGACCAGGTGCAACCAATTTAATCACTGGTGTGGCCAATGCAAATATGGATAATGTCCCTTTAATTGCCATAGTCGGTCAAGCAAGTACAAAACGTTTGCACAAAGAGTCGCATCAGAATATGGATTCCGTGGATATGTACAAGCCGGTTACAAAATGGGCAACTACGGTTCGTGATCCACATGTCATACCAGAAATAATTCATAAGGCATTTAAATTGGCAATGATGGCAAAACCTGGCGCCGTGATGATCGAATTGCCTGAAGATATCGCCCATGAAGAAGCTCAAGGTGAGCCGATTAGACAAGCTAGCGTAGATTTTCAAACAGGAGTTGATTTGGCCCATGTAGGTTATGCCTTAGAACTCATTGAAAAAAGTGAGGCGCCATTATTACTAGTTGGCAATGGTGCTGTACATGAAGCATGTGATCATCCCTTAGAAAAATTTGTCGACGCGACGAATATTTATACTGCTGTCACTTTTATGGGTAAAGGGGCATTATCAGCGCGACACTCTAAATCATTGTATTGTGTTGGTTTAGGTATGAAGGATATTGCTTTAAAAGCCTTTGACCAGGCCGATCTTGTTATTTGTGTTGGCTATAGCATGGTAGAGTGGCATCCAAATTTATGGAATAATGGGCGAGCAAAAAAGATAATTCATATAGATGTGTTACCTGCAGAGGTTGATGCAAAATACGTACCAGAAATCGAATTAGTCGGTGAGATTACCGGTATTTTGCGGCAAATGAATTCCAAATTAACGAGTGCCCATCAAAAAGATGCGGAATTATTCGCAAACATCCGCGATGAAATCACTTCTGAGTTACATCAACATGAAGCCGATGATGCATTTCCAATGAAACCACAAAGAATATTATCTGATTTACGCAAAGTATTAGCAGATGATGATATCTTAATTAGCGACGTAGGTGCACATAAAATGTGGGTCGCTAGACAATATCCAACCTATAAATCAAAAACTTGCTTTATTTACAATGGTTTTTGTTCCATGGGAGGTGCGCTACCCGGTGCGGTTACAGCAAAACAACTACACCCAGAGAAAAATATTGTTGCGCTATGTGGTGATGGCGGTTTTATTATGAGTATTCAAGCTATAGTTACAGCAGTTCAATTAAAATTGCCTATTGTGGTGTTGGTTTGGGAAGATGATTATTATGGTTTAATCAAATGGAAGCAAGAAATGGAATTTAACGAATACTCGCATGTTGAATTAGCTAATCCTGATTTAGTACAACTAGCTCAAGGATTTGGCTGTCACGGTGTGCGTATTGAATCAGTAAGCCATTTTTCATTGGCAATTAAAGAAGCTTTTGCAGAGAAAGCCAAACCAAGTGTTTTAATCCTACCGGTAGATTACAGTGAAAATATGAAATTAACGCGAAGGTTAGGAGAGTTAGTAAGTCATTAGTCAATATTGAGAAAGTTTTTATGATAAGAAGATTATTTTGGATTATATCCTTCATCTTATTTGCTTTTGTGTTTATCATGGGGCGTTTTGAGCCTTTATTTTATTGGTGGTTGATATTTATCGTACCGCTATTTTTATTAGGGCTGTATGATATTTTGCAAAAGCACTCGAATATATTACGTTTATTCCCTGTACTAGGACATTTACGTTACTGGTTACAGGATATACGCCCACAAATTCAGCAATATTTCATTGAAACCAATCAAAACGGCATGCCATTTAGCCGTGAAGAAAGGGATTTGGTTTATGCCCGCTCGGAAAAACGCAATGATACGCTGCCTTTTGGCACTCAAAGGGATGTGCATGCAAGTGGATTTGATTCAATCAATCATTCGTTATCACCCAAAAAAGTCGAGCAAACAGAAGCGCGTGTGGTCGTTGGTAATCATTTGTGTAAAAAACCATATGATGCCTCACGCTTAAATGTCTCGGCAATGAGTTTTGGTGCAATCAGCAAGAATGCCGTACGGGCACTCAATCGCGGTGCTAAAATGGGCAACTTTGCCCACAATACCGGTGAGGGTGGATTAAGCCAGTATCATTTACAAGAAGGCGGCGATATTTTTTGGCAGATTGGTACCGGCTATTTTGGTTGTCGGAGCAAACAAGGTAACTTTGATGCTGCACAATTTCAAGATAAATCTCAGCATGAACAAGTGAAAATGATAGAAATTAAATTATCTCAGGGTGCAAAGCCAGCACATGGTGGAATTCTACCTGCGGCTAAAGTATCAGAAGAGATTGCCAAAATTCGTGGTGTTGAAATAGGTGAAGATTGTATCTCGCCACCAGCACATACGGCATTTAATTCGCCTAAAGGATTGCTAGAATTCGTGGCAAAATTACGTGAACTTTCTGGTGGTAAACCTACCGGTTTTAAACTATGTTTAGGTCGTCGGGTCGAGTTTCATGCGATCTGTAAGGCAATGTTAGAAACCGAAATTTATCCAGACTTTATCACTGTCGACGGCGCTGAGGGTGGCACGGGCGCCGCCCCAGTTGAATTTACTGATTTCATCGGTGTGCCTTTAAATGAAGGATTATATTTCGTTCATAATTCCTTAGTGGCAACTAATTTACGTCAGCATTTACGCATCATTGCCAGTGGAAAAATTATCAATGGCTTTGATATGGTTTGTAAGATCGCACTTGGTGCAGATATGTGTAATAGTGCTCGTGGTATGATGTTTTCCTTGGGCTGTATACAATCGCGGCGTTGCCATACCAATATGTGTCCTACTGGCGTAGCCACGCAAAAACCAGAACGGGTTTATGCATTAAATATTGATGACAAGGCACCTAGGGTGAGAAATTTTCATGATGCGACGATTGAAAGTTTTCTCGAAGTATTAGGCGCTGCAGGTCTTGATAAAGTAAAAGGTTTAACCCCTGCGGTGGTTTTTAAGCGTAAAAGTGATGAAGTAAAACATTACGATGAAATTTTTC
>JBCDIY010000110.1:0-5335 GCA_038748435.1 Pseudomonadota bacterium
AACTTTTTTAATTGCAGCCTGGTTATTTTGCAGCAATTTATTATTAGTATGTTTTAAATGCTTTTCTTGAACAAGCAAGCGTTTATTTTGTTGTTGTAAAAAATCAATGCGACGTAATAGCAATTCTATCTGCCGTTCCAATAATTCAAAATCCGTTGTTCCAATAACATCGCTATTCATAATTATTGTACTTTACCTTGTTATTTTGTCATACTATAAAAATAAATATAGCAGCTTTTTCGTTTTTATTAAACAAATGATAACCTTACCGACATATACTAAAGTTTCGAATGAAGTTAAGTCACTGTCCAATCTTAGTCCAGCGATGGTTCATGGCTTGATCTGTGGGTATATATGTGGCCGCCAAACTGACATTAACCTCATTTACAAAACATTACATAAAAATAAAACAACCAAACCTTCAGCGCAAAGTTTAGAAATTCTTAAAACAATTTTTGCTTATTCGAGCGAAAAATTAACTCGCTTTGATTTTAGCTTCCAACTCCTACTGCCAAGTGATAGAGCGGCGCTTAGCAAACGTGCTGCAAGCCTATCACTTTGGTGTGAAGGCTTTATTATAAGCTTGAACCATAGCATCGAGCTGGAAAAATTAAAAATATCCCAGGAAAATCAAGAAGCTATTAAACACTTAATAAAAATTTCTGAACTAGAGCACGAAGTCATTGAAGCGCGAGAAGACGACGAAAACGGCTATACTGAAATTGTAGAGTATGTGAGAATGGTTGTTTTAAGTATTTACAGCGAACTCAATCGAACAAGTTCAAATCAAAATCATTTACATTAGTATTTTTTATGCAAACTGAATTTAGCACCAGACAAAAAAAGTTATTACAAACTCTAGACAATGACAGTATTGCCATTATTCCTGCTGGGCAAAAGTTGCTACGCAATGGTGATAGCCACTACCCTTTTCGACAAGACAGTAATTTTTATTATTTAACTGGTTTTCCCGAAGCCGATAGCCTGGCTGTATTTGTTCCTAACCATGACGAAGGTGAATATATTCTCTTCTGCCAGGAAAAAAATCCAAGTAAAGAAATTTGGGATGGCAAAATCATTGGTGTTGAAGCGGCATGTGAAATTTACGGCGCAGATAAAGCCTATGCTTATTCTAGCCTTGAGACAAAATTGCCACAACTGATGCAAAACCGCAAAAAGCTTTACTATGACTTTTCCATACATTTAAATTTTGATAAACGAATTCTCGCTTGGCTAGAAAATTTACGCACATTAGTGCGACGTGGCATTTCACCACCGAACGAAATTGTAAGTCTACGGCAAATCTTACACGAATGGCGCTTATACAAATCTGCCGGAGAACAACAACGCATGCAAGAAGCTGCGGATATTTCTGCGCAAGCACATATCAACGCTATGCAAATCTGTAAACCTGGCATGTATGAATATCAATTAGAAGCAGAATTAATTCGTACTTTTTTAAATCATGGCGCAATGTCACCGGCTTATCCACCCATTGTTGGTTCAGGTAAAAATGCTTGCATCTTGCATTACATTAGTAACCAGGCAGAATTACATGATGGTGATTGCGTATTGATCGATTCCGGTGCAGAAAAGAATTTTTATGGTGCCGATTTAACTCGTAGCTTTCCTGTAAATGGCAAATTTTCCACTGAACAAAAAGCAATTTATGAAATTGTGCTAACAGCGCAAAAAGCAGCCATTGCCAAAGCACATCATCAAACCAACTGGAGTGAAATGCAAAATGCAATCATTCCTATTATTACTCAAGGTCTCATCGACTTAGGCCTTATCAAAATGTCGTTGGCTGATGCGATTGCCCAAAAAGCTTATTTTGATTTTTATATGCACGGTAACGGTCATTGGTTAGGTTTAGATACGCATGATGCTGGAGAATATAAAATTGATGGTCAATGGCGTAATTTAGCCAATGATATGGTATTGACTGTTGAACCAGGAATTTATATCTCTCCTAGCAATGAAAAAGTTGCACCACGCTGGCGTGGTATTGGTATCCGCATTGAAGATGACATTGTCATTCGCGATAAAAATCCTATCATTTTAACCAAAGACGCGCCGAAAGAAATCGATGAAATTGAAGCTATAATGGCTGGTTAGTTGTTTAATCACTAGTACTGTCATACCCGCGTAGGCGATGTTGTTGCAAAAATCGGATTTATTGTTGTGCCTGTCATTTACATTAAATTTGAGTATTTTTGGTGCAACAATCTACGTCCCTCCCTTTTTTAAAAGGCGTTGTTGCGTAAATCAAAAAATAACCAATTTGTTCTTGTCATTCCGGAATTTTTTGCCATGGAGGGCAAAAAATGTCCGGAATCCATGTCGGTGCCAAGGATGGATTGTATGAAAAAACTCACTATTTCATAGATTCTCCTGGATCCCCGCCTTCGCGGGGATGACAGATCCTATTTACGCAACAACGCCTTTTTAAAAGGGAGGACAGGTGGGATTTTCGCTGTTGAGTAGAGATGACGTTAGAACAACCTAATATTGACAAATCCTCCCTAACCCTCCTTTTGAAAAAAGGAGGGAATCTTTCTGAAGTTATTATTTGACAAATCTCCCCTAACCCCTCTTTTGAAAAAAGAGGGGGATAGCTCTGGAATGATTTATGCAACACTTCGTAAAGGTGGGGATCCAGGAGGATCTACGAAAAAATTACTTTTTTTTTAACATTTCTATTCAACCAACTCGCCTCTAACTTGCTGGTAATTAAATTCAGCTTCCGTAAAGCTTGAGTTAATTTCACCAATAATTTTCTCTGCATCAACTGGATCACAAATGCCTTGACGCACTAATTCAATCGCATGGTCACGATAACTTTGCCAACCATGCTCACGCAAATATCGGTGCCAACCTAACGTATCACATTTTTGAATAAATTGGCGGCCAGGTTCATCAATCCACACCACTTCGGCAATCACTTGCCGACCGGCAATACCTGAACCGTGACATGCCTCACAATTTTTACCACGCACACGCAATTTAATAAAATCTTGCTTAAAAAATGCTTGCCACCGCGGTAATTGCTTATCGAAACCCTCCATATCAGTTAATGGCTGGGCGCAGACATCGCAAAGTTTTGGCACCAGGCGTTGAAATATTAAGCAGACCAACAAATGTTTATCACCTAGCATCACTTGTGAGACACCGAGATCAACTAAGCGAGTAATAATATTCAATGCACTATTGGTATGGATTGTGGTAAACACCAAATGGCCCGTGATAGCCGCACGCACTAACACACTTGCAGTATCAGCATCGCGTAACTCACCTAAAACGATCACATCGGGATCCATACGCAATGAAGCACGCCCCATGTTGGCAAATCCACGATCTTCTTTTTCGGTATTAATCGGCACTTGAGTCGCATTGGGAATGACTTTTTCCACTGGATCTTCAATCGTATAAATTTTCTTTTCATCGTGGATAAATTGCATCGCACTAGCTAAAGTCGTAGTTTTACCTGAACCGGTCGGTCCAGCAATTAAAATTGCACCATGTGGCATCTGCACGGCTTTTTCAATAATTTGTAATTGTGCTGGCGTATAACCTAATTCGGATAAGCTAGGTATTTGCTCATCGCCTAACGACAAAACCCGCATCACCATATCAAAACCACCGTGCGCTGGCATACTAGCCAGACGCAAACGAATTTCCATACCATCGATAAACATCGGCATAGATGCGCCTTGTGGTATTAGCGGATTAAAGTGGGAAATCGCATGGTCAGTTTCTTTGTTAAACGCCACCGCAGCAATTTCACGCGCGACTTTGGGTACCCATTCGGCATAAAGAAATAATTCACCATGCTTACGAAAGCGCACTCTAGCCATGTCTTGGCGCACTTGAATATGAATATCACTGACTTTTTCTAACACTGCTTCACGTACTAACATACGCAAACGCTGTTGTTGGATGCTGACATCGGCAGGATCATTGCTAACGACAATTTGTTCTTCATTTTTATTGGCAATCAATAACTCGATCAACTCTTGACTTGCCAATTTAACTTGTTTAAATCGCAAGCCCATATTGCGCATCAAAATTTTGCAATTTTGCACATTACGCGAAGACAATTCACTGGTTAAAATCAAACCACTATTCAGCACAATTAAATCACCATGCTTCTCACACCAATCATGCATCGGCGCTAACGGCTTATCTTTTGGGTCTAATTCTGCCTGCGAAGTAATCTGTGATTTTTTTTGCGTTGCCATAAAAAAATCTTGTCCTATTCAAAAGTCTAGGTTGACATTTGAGTTTGCAAAGCGATAATTTTTTGTCGACTCAAGCCACTGATCTTCATGATTTGCTCCATAGCAAGTTGCATTGCAATGCATTTTTTTGCAACAGCAATAGATTGTTTTTCCATGCCTAAAACTAGTCCTTCTTTTTTACCCAACTGCAAACCCTCTTGTTTCCCAAGCTGCAAACCCTCTTGTTTACCCAACTGCAAACCCTCTTGTTTGCCCAACTGCAAGCCCTCTTGTTTACCATCTTCAAAAAATAATTCAGCAATTGTTCCCATCTTAATGCTCCTCATACCTGACAATTCATTTTGAATCTGTTCATAAGCTATTTTTGTATCATTAAATTTTATCTCGTTAGAAATATATTTTAACATAGAAAAAATATAATTTTCTCCTTCATTAGGGATACCCTTTAATATTTGCAATAGGGTTTGAAAATGTGTAACGAAATCCCCTAATGCCCGATGTTTGTAGATAAAGCTTAATGCTCCTGCCCATTGATAAGCGATTAAATCCTCATCAGACAATTGTTTCACATCGATTAATCGATAAGGCGAAAACATCAAACTTTTAGCAAGATCTTTTTGCTCTTTGAACAAATCAAATAAATCTATGCTTGAAGCAAGCTTCTTTTCTCCGGTATAAAATACTAATGGATAAATGATAGGCAAGCATTTTTGTCTGGTTTGACTCAAATGATAGCGCATAATTTTTGTTTGATATTCTAACAAGCGCAAAGCAATTAACTCATCTTCAGTTGATTGGTGCTCTACCAGAATATACAAATATACAGATTGATTTTTGTGATTTAATTTTGCTCTGTATAATACATCCACTTGTGATTTTTTTAGTTCATTATCGACAAACGTATCTTTGCAGAACACTAAGGTCTCTAGGTCAATTTGGTTTAACACCGCTTTCGGTAAAAATTGGCAAAAGAAATCTTTCGCGACTGGAAGATATTGCATAGCATTACGGAACAATTTATCGTGAGGTTGATGTATTTTTGTTGTCATTTTTATTTATTAATATGAGTTTTTTTATTGATATAATCTCATATT
>JBCDIY010000111.1:0-5334 GCA_038748435.1 Pseudomonadota bacterium
CTGGCAACATCGTGTTGCGCATCGACAAGGTGAAATTCTAACGTTGCCGTGCCACCTAGAATTTGTTTTGCCCGAGCTGAATCTTGCACACCGGGTAAATCAACTGAAATTCTGTCTGCACCTTGTTGCTGGATAATTGGCTCAGCAATCCCGAGTTCATTGACCCGATTACGTAACGTTGTTAGCGTTTGCTCAATGGTATATTGGCGGATTTTACTTAAAAACGCAGGGGTGATTTTTGTGATCAATAAAAACCGACCGTTTTTTTGCTGCTTGCCTAACATGAGATTGGGGAAACTACGGCGTATGACATCATAAGCTGCATCACGAGCTTTAGCATCACGAAATAACAATCTAATGGTATTTTGTTGCACCACAGAAATATCAGCATAACGAATTTCTTTACCGCGCAAATCTTGCTGCATGGTTTTGACCATACCTTGCAAGCGACGTTTCACCACAGTGCCAACATCGACATCGAGCAAAAAGTGTATGCCGCCACGCAAATCCAAACCGAGCTTGACTGGCTCAGCACCGATATTACGCAGCCAATCAGGAGTGGCAGGAATTAAATTTAATGCTGCAGTGTATTGATTACCGATCGCTTGCTTTACAAAACTAATGGCTTTTAGTTGTGTGTCGGTGTTTTCAAATAAAATAATTAAACTATTGTCTTGCTGTTCAATTTCACGATAGGGAATTTTATTTGTTGTTAGAACTGATTTTACTTTATCAGTTAACGGCGCATCTATTTTCGCTTGACTGGAATTACCGGTAATTTGAATGGCTGGATCTTCGCCATAAATGTTTGGCAAAGCATAAATAATGCCAATGAACAAAATAACTAACAATAGTAAATTTTTCCACAATGGAAACTTATTCATTGAAAAGACCTTCTAACCTATAGATTTAATCGTACCTTTAGGTAAGGTACTAGCAATTGACGCTTTTTGCATTTTAATTTCTACATTTTCATTGATGGCCAAAACGACAAATTCATCTTTTATCTTAGTGACCTTGCCAATAATTCCACCCGTAGTCACAACCTCATCGCCAGTTTGTATACCCGCTAATAGCGCTTTTTGCTCTTTCGCACGCCTGGTTTGTGGGCGAATAAATAAAAAATAAAAGATGATGATGAAAATAGCGATAAGCACCATGGAAAAATAAGTACTGGGGCCTTGTTCCGCCGCAGTTTGCGCAGCCATGGCTGCTGGAATTAGATTAAAGCTCATACTTTGCGTTGCTTCCTTTGTTGATAAAATTTTTCAATGTAACTTGGCAGTGTAGCGTTTGTGATGGCCTCACGCAAGTCTCGCATTAAGGTTTGATAATAATGCAAATTATGATAACTATTCAAGCGTGCGCCTAAAATTTCTTTATTTTTATCTAAATGATGCAAATAAGATTTTGTATAATTTTTACACGTATAACAATCACAATTAGGATCTAACGGTGTTAAATCTCTGCGATATTGACTATTACGGATGCGTATCACGCCTTCGGAGGTAAACAAATGGCCATTACGCGCATTTCGCGTTGGCATAACGCAATCGAACATATCTATCCCCTTAGACACTGCAGCGACAAGGTCCTCAGGAGTACCGACCCCCATTAAATAGCGCGGTTTATCTTTTGGCATCAAAGGAGCAACCTCATTGATCACATTTAACATCTCTTGCTTTGGTTCGCCTACGGATAAACCACCGATGGCATAACCATCGAAATCCATTTCCACAAGTCCTGCTAATGATCGTGCACGTAAATCAGGATACATGCCACCTTGTACAATACCAAATAATGCTGATTCAGCACGCGTATGGGCAGCTTTACAACGTTTTGCCCAACGCATAGATAATTGCATTGATAGTTCTGCCATTTTATAAGTTGCCGGGTAAGGTGTGCACTCATCAAACACCATCATAATATCTGCATCGAGATCTTGTTGCACTTGTATGGCAATTTCTGGGCTTAAAAAAACTTGGCTACCATCTATAGGAGATTTAAAATAAACACCTTCTTCACGAATATCACGCGCGTCGCTTAAACTAAAAACTTGAAAACCGCCAGAATCAGTTAAAATCAAACCCGGCCAATGGCAAAATTGGTGTAATCCACCATGTAATTTTACAATCTCTGTACCTGGGCGTAACATTAAATGAAAAGTATTGCCTAAAATAATTTGCGCCCCCATTTTTAATAATTCTTCAGGGCTCATGGATTTCACCGTGGCGCGCGTACCTACAGGCATAAATGCTGGTGTATCTAAAATTTTGCCGTTATTAAAATGTAATCGGCCGCGACGGGCATCGCCGTGCTGCTGCAGCAGGTTAAAATTCATGTGGATTTGGCTTCTCTGCAACGATGTAACAATAGTCTCCGCCTTCATGTTCATATTTTTTTATAATTTCCTCAATCTGGCCAGATTTAATATCAGCGGCTAATTTCTCTAAGCCTAGCGGTAATTCTACTTGGTCAGCGAATAATTTAAAACCTGAATTAGCATTACGGATTTTTTCATCTAAGTAAATTTGCGGGGAATATTTTCCTGCATGTAAAAATTTATCCTGGGTTTTATCGGTAATATAATAAGGTATCTGTTTGACGCTTGTAAAACCTGCGGATTTAAGTAATTTTGCAAAACCAGCAAAATCAAGCATTTTTTCACTGCAATTTTGCATCATCTTTGGGAAATAATGCTGTAACCAATAATGCTGCATTTGCTCCGGTGTCGCGGTAAATATAACCAGGCGGCCCGTTTGTAAAACCCGGTAAGCTTGTTTTAATGCAGCAGGTAAATCATGCATATGGTGTGTAGCTAATACAGAAATAATCCCAGCAAAATTTGCATCAGCAAATGGCATAGCGGCGGCATCAGCTTCATGCCAAACGATGGTAGGTTGTTTTTGTCGCGCCTGATTTAACATGGTCTGTGAGATATCTAAACCACAAATGTTAACCTCACGTTGAAATAAAGCAACTGTGTAATTACCTGATCCACAGCCCATATCTAAATAAGCTTTATTCGCTTGAACCTGTAGCAATTCCACTAACTTATCAGCAATTTCAGGATCAGCTTTTCTGGCAGTATCGTAACTGTGGCCGATTTGATTATAGACGATTTTTTTTGAGTTCATTAAGACTCCTCTTTTGTTAGCAACATCGCATCACCATAACTAAAAAACTGATACTTTAGAGTAATAGCCGTATTATATAGTGCCAAAATATTTTCTTGTCCAGCAAAAGCAGCAACTAACATTAATAATGTTGATCCGGGCAAATGAAAATTAGTAATTAATTTATCAACACAATTAAATTTAAACCCAGGATAGATAAAAATATCCGTCTCTCCACGATACGGCTCAATGTTACCTGATAAGCAAGCAGACTCCAACGCGCGTAATACCGTGGTACCGGCAGCAATAATTTTTTTACCTTGTTGCTTTGCCGCAATGATTTTTGCACATACATTTGCTGAAATTTCCATCCATTCCTGATGCATTTTATGTTCTTTAACTGCTTGCACGCGCACAGGTTCATAGGTGCCAGCACCGACATGTAAAGTAATATAAACGATCTCAACGCCTTTGCGTTTTAAAGCCGCAAATACCTCGGTATCAAAATGTAAACTTGCCGTCGGTGCAGCGACTGCCCCAGCCTTTTTAGCAAAAATGGTTTGATAACGAATTTTATCTAAGTTATCATCTTCACGCTTGATATAAGGCGGTAATGGCATATGACCATATTGTTCGAATACGGCTAATAAATCCAATTCACTGCGTTTAACAAATACATAAAACTCGCCTTGCTTGCGACAAACAGCAAAGCCGACCTTGTCATTGATAGTCACTATTTGGCCTGGCTGTAAAGCTTTACTGGATTTAGCTTTGGCAAGAATATGCTGATCATCAATCATGCGTTCTAACATTATTTCCACTTGGCCACCCGTTTGTTTGCTACCTTTTAAGCGTGCTGGGACAACTTTAGTGTCATTTAAAACTAACACATCGCCAGTATTCAGATATGCATCTAGTTGTTTAAATTGTCTATGCGCTATCGCATTTTGGTTGGGATCATATACTAATAAACGACTATCACTGCGATTGACCTTAGGGTAATTCGCAATTAACTGCTCGGGTAAGTCATAATCAAAATCGGATGTAAGCATCTCGCGCAGAACCTATCTTTAATTGCCAGCGCTATTATACCAAAGCCCGGCTTCCAAGACACTACTTTAACTTTCACAGCAGATTATTCTCTGTTATACTGCGTGAATGTGTTCGCCGGGGTGGCGGAACTGGTAGACGCGCCGGATTCAAAATCCGGTGGTGGTGACACCGTGTCGGTTCGACTCCGATCCCCGGTACCACTGGATAACCTGAGCAAGGGAAAATGAAAAACTGCCTTAGTGAATGTAAAAAAGCTTCACTAAATTTTATTTTTTTCATACTGTAATATTTTCGGAAGCATCTCCAGCGTTTGCTCAAATGGTATAACTTCTACCTTATTTTCATAGTACCGTTCATTGCCGCCATAAAGTAAATAGAGCTTAACCTCTGGATAGTCCTCTGCAAATAATTGCAGCGCTTTAAAATCTTTTCTATCTAATCGCGTTTTACGTTTGATTTCAAAAGCTAAAAAGCCGTTATTGCCATAGAGAATAAAATCGACCTCTTGTTTATCGCGAGTACGCCAATAATACACATTATAATCTAAATCAAAATAATCATTGTAAGCTCGCACGTGTTGTAAAAATAACGTTTCTAATGCTGCACCATCTATCTCTGCTGGACTATCCAATGGACCTGTAGGACGAATTGAACGATACACGCCAACATCAAAATAATAGAATTTAGGGGAATTTACTAAGTCGCGTTTTGCACGTTTACTAAATACAGGAATGCGATAGGCAATTAATAAGTCTTCTAATATTTCAAAAAAATTTGCCACTGTGTGTCTATTACTTGCAATCTCACGACTAATAGCGGTGTAATTAAGCACCTCTCCTTGAGAGAAACTAGCTGTTTCTAAAAACCTGGTGAATAAAGCCATGTTTCGGGTTAAACTTTCTTGCAGTACCTCTTCTCTCAAATAAGTTGCTACATAACTGGATAAATATTTTTTTACTTCATGGCTGGTCACAGCCAACGGCAACAAACCAAATTCTAATGCTCTATTTAAGTTAAATTGCCCTCCTAATTCCCTGTAGCAATTTCTAGGAGAGAGAATTACGTTTTCCTGATTCATGATCCATGACTTACGATGTGCCACTTGCGCCCCCGTAAAAAGCGGCAACAGCGTCATCTGAAATCTGATCACGGACATGGGCAACGC
>JBCDIY010000112.1:0-5314 GCA_038748435.1 Pseudomonadota bacterium
GGAAGTGATGAAGCATTTACATAAACTTTGGGGATTTAAAGTAAAATTACAAACCGAAGATGAAATGGGTAATCTCACTACCACCTACCAATGCCCTATCAGTAAACCTGGTGAAAATCGTCGTCTTACTGATTAATTTGGTATAATTGATTGCATATAAGAAGGCGTTGTTGCGTAAATCGGATTTTTTGTATTTTATCTATATGTTTAAGCCGGTGTGGAACGAAGTGTAACACCGGGTTTGAGTATACTGACCCGGTGTTTCGCTACGCTGCACACCGGCTACAACCTATTTGACAAATCTCTCCTAACCCCTCTTTTGAAAAAAGAGGGGAACCGCTTTGGAATGAATTACCCAACAATGCCTAAAAGGAAAACTTCGATGCAATTAAATATTAAACCAAATAAAGAAAAAGCCATTTTTTTAGCCAAACGGCAATTGTCAGAACTTGTTTGTGATGCTGTAAATTTGGAAGGCATTAACTATACCCTACCTGAGGTACAAACCTTATTAGATGGTATTACAGTCGGTGGATATAAATTAACTGATCAAATAATTACTTTAAATCAAGCCAATGCTTGGAAATTCTTATTCAATTCTTTAGAAAACAATCAGTTCACGCTTTCTAAAACATTTGCATGTGAGTTACATGCGATTGCAGCAAAAGAAGAAGCTTTACAATGGGGTAAATTCAGACAAGGATCAGTCACTATCGCCGGTACTGCTTATTCTCCACCCCCTGCTAATGAATTAGATAAAAGTTGGCAGGCAATGCTTGCACAAGTCAAAACAATCAAAGATGCCTACGAGGCGGCCATTTTTATTTTCCTGCAAATGGCGCGTAATCAATTTTTTTACGATGTCAATAAACGCATGGGGCGTTTTTTAATGAATGGAATGTTATTGGCTCAAGGTTATCCGGTTATTAATCTGCCAGCTAAACGTCAAGTAGAATTCAATCAACTTATGTTAGAATTTTATCCAAGTGGCGATGTTAAAAAAATGACTGAATTTATGCAAAGTTGTCTCAATAAAAATATCATTACCATCATGAACGAGTGATACCTTGCTAACTTCTATCACGCTGACGTCTATCTATGCCAGTTCGCCGTTCAATAAACTCACTTGGGCCTTTTTTACTCGGCGCAAAGTATAAAATCACATAACCTAATATACCGGCAACAATAGAGCCTAATAAAACTCCCATGCGCACCGCTGTCGCATAATAAGCATCTGCCTCATTAAATGCCAACACACCGATAAACAAACTCATGGTAAAACCAATACCACAAATCAGTGCAAGTCCGTACATTTGTAGCCAAGTGACTCTGTCAGGCAAATTGGCAATTTTTAATTTGACCGCAAGCCAAGCAGTCCCAAAAACCCCGACTTGTTTACCGACAAATAATCCCATAGCAATACCTAAGGGGACCGTATCTAAGAACACACTTGGATGAAAACCGACGAACGATACACCAGCATTAAAAAACGCAAAGATCGGCAACACTAAAAAAGCCACCCAAGGATGTAAACCATGCTCAAACTCACGTAATGGTGAACGACTTGGATTTGCCTTATCCCTAGTGGGGATAGTCATCGCCAGTGCGACACCTGCTAATGTACCATGTATGCCCGATTTGATGATGCAGACCCAGAGTAAAAAACCAATGAAAATATAGGGAATTTTCGCCGTAATATTCGCTAAATTAAAAACCAATAACACGGCAAAACAAACCATACCTAACCCCAATGCCAGCAAAGATAGTTTTACCGTATAAAAAATTGCAATGATAATGATGGCGCCTAAATCATCTAAAATGGCTAACGCCGTCAAAAAAACCTTTAACGATACCGGTACCCGGTTGCCTAATAATGCCAGTAAGCCTAAAGCAAATGCGATATCCGTTGCTGTTGGGATGGCCCAACCGCGAATATGTATTGGATTATGATAATTTAAACCTAGGTAAATCAAAGCTGGAATTAACATGCCGCCAATAGCAGCGATTCCCGGCAGGGCAATTTTCGTGTGCGAATTTAATTCACCTTCAAGCACTTCACGCTTTATTTCTAAACCGACTAAAAAAAAGAAAATTGTCATTAAGCCATCGTTAACCCATTTGATAAGTGGCTTGGATAATGCAAATGGCCCTAATTGGATAGCGAAATTGGTGGTAGTTAAATCTTCATAGTAGGTACTTAGACGTGAGTTATCGATTAAAATCGCAATCACTGCCATAATGAACAGAACAATACCGCCGGAAGATTCTAAATTAATAAAATCTTGAACAGAGCGAATGGCACGTTTAAACACATTGATTTCCTTAAGTTCTGTAGAAAATAGATTCAATCGTGTATTATATCAAAATAACCCTATACTTGAAATTTAACTCTTTATGAACATACAAGACCTCACAGCGCTGATTTTAACATTGGCGGTGATTCTAACTTACTTTAACTATTTATATATCCGTATGCAGCCGACTATTGCGGTGATGTTTTCCGCATTATCCATTTCATTCTTAATCATTATTCTAGGCAAATTAGGCTTTAACCTATTTGAAACTGAAATTACCAGTGTATTTGAGCAAATTGATTTTCACGCATTGTTAATTAATGGCATGTTAAGCTTCTTGCTGTTTGCTGGTGCATTACAATTAGACATTACCGATTTTATCAAAAATAAATGGGAAATCGGCATTCTTGCAACATTTGGAACTATCGTTTCCATGTTTCTCATTGCTGGTTTAACTTATTATAGTCTCAAGCTCATCGGTATTCCGTTAGATTTTGTCTATTGTTTATTATTTGGTGCATTGATTTCACCCACCGACCCAATCGCAACCCTGGCCATGTGTAAAGAAATTAAAGCACCGAAAGATCTCTCTGCGACTATTGCCGGTGAATCGTTATTTAACGATGGTGTCGGCATCGTTTTATTCATCACCATCGCCGCTTTTGCGATAAATGGTGAACCCATCACTTTAACCAAAGCAGTTCTTTTATTTATTCGTGAAAGCTTTGGCGGAATTTTATTTGGCATGGTTTTAGGATTCATTGGCAATTTACTCTTACGCCCATTAGATGATTATAAAATTGAAATATTAGTGACATTAGTTTTAGTTGCCGGCGGCTATGATTTAGCTCAACACTTACATGTTTCCGGCCCATTGGCCATGGTAATTGCCGGTATGGTGATCGGCAAAAAAATCCAAACCACACCGCACATAAAAAGTCGACGACAGTTACTGGAATTTTGGGAAGTCATTGATGAAATACTTAACGCTATTTTATTTTTGCTAATTGGCTTCGAGCTTTTGTTAATCCAATTTAATCAAGCTTATTTACTTGCTTTAGTCGCTGCGATCATCATCATTCTGTTGGTACGCTGGATTATCGTTGCTATCCCTTTTAGTCTCTTTAAATTAATTCATCGTCATAATCCGCACACTATAAAAATCATGACTTGGGGTGGTTTACGCGGCGGCTTAGCGGTGGCATTAGCCTTAGCGATTCCTTTTGGTGAACACCGCAATATTATTTTGACCATGACTTATGGCGTGGTAATTTTCTCCATTCTCGTGCAAGGAATGACCATAAAACCATTGATTTCTGCAAGTAAACGCAAGGCAGTAATAAAAAATTAAGGCGAAAATTTAGTTGGTGCTGCGTGTCCCTCTGGTGTTTCATCAGTCATATCTACGCTTTCTTTTGATTGAGGGAAAAACTGCCCGTTACTCTCCGGTGCCACAACTCGCTTACTAGATTCTACAATTTGGATTGCTGCGTCAACTAGGCATTCAGTCAGTGCCGAAATAGAAGCATCAGAGGAATTTGCAAAATCAACCTGCTGATCAGTTTCAGTAGTTGCATTAGGAAATATATCATCAGAAATAATACTATCAGCAGGTCCTTTACTATCCAACCAAGCTTTTGTCTCACTATTGGGATCATATGTAGAAGATTGTCCATCACAACTATACCAGTAATAATCTCTAGTACCATCTGACTTTTGATATGCTACCAAAGTCAAAGCTGTTGACTCTTTAGCTTTTTGTTGACTCAAATGTTCTGTTAGTTCTTGGCTATTACCCTTCTCTACAAAAATTATAACTGGTGAAACAATGGCAGAAAGTGTTTCTGCCAATTCATTTTTACCAGTTTCGTTTTCTAACGCCGCAAAATAGGGGTCAAGCAATTGTTTTGCAGCAACCTGTCGATTAACTATAGTACTATTGACTTCTAATTCGAGTATCCTATAAGTTATATAATTAACTAGACGTTGTTGATTTTCTAATGTGTTAGTTAATCCGCAGTTTTGACAAAGCAGCTGTGGATTTTGTAAAAAACCATAGAGTTGTTCTATTGAATATGTTTGGATTAGATTTTTTGTGTTTTCATCAAGCGTATTCCACTGATAACGCTGCAAACTTTTCTCTAACGCTTGCAAACTATGGATACTCTGTGATTCCAATACTTGGACTAATTTTTCTTTTCCAGAATGTTGCAAAATCATCAATAATATCTCGCGAACTTGCTGCCTAAGCGAGTGATTCTCTCTCGCACGGGTTGCCGGCAAATCAGCATATTGTACTTGTGTTATTGCTAACGACAGTCCATTAAGTGCTTGGGAGAAATTATTTGCATCAAATTCCCAAACTTGAAATCCACCGAAAAAATTTTCCAGCCAAAGTTGCACATATATTTGTCCATCGTTTGAAATAAAAGTAAGACAATCGATAATATTACCAGTGGGATAAGATAGGCTATTATCTAATCTAGCTATCTCAAAGGAAGCTTCGCTTGGAATTTGTTTTTCTAAGCTTGTGAATTTCTTTGCTGGCTCCTTATATGAATAAGTTAAATTATATATCTTTATTTTCCCTAAATGTTCGGAAGATCCAAAACTCTTCTCAGTTAAATAGTTAGACAAATAATACTTAAGTATACCTGCACAGCATACTCGCGTTACTATTTCACTATCTGATCGTTTTTTTGTTTTTTTACTTTTATCAGAATCTGACCCAGGCAAATCAGCAAGTTGTTTTCTTTTTCTACGTTCCTTTGTTTGTTTCTGCGAAGTTGGTGAGACTTTATCACCAGGATTATCTGATTTAGGCAATTCAATTGCTGGTTTGTTCTGAAGAAAAATTTTTCTTAAGACCCTAGTAGTAGTACTATTCGCCATATCAATTCCAACTTTTTTTATTACATATTATAAGTATAAAAAATAAAACTTAAGACTTTCTTAACGACTTTAACTTAATGATTATATTTTATTTTGTCCATTACTTTGACAGAATTACTCCATCTCGA
>JBCDIY010000113.1:0-5276 GCA_038748435.1 Pseudomonadota bacterium
CAAAAGAGTGATGCTATCGGTGTTTCCTGGTAATAAATCCTTAACAATTTCGACATAAGCAACTATGCTCACTGCCTCGGGTGAAAGCTCTACTAATGGATCAGGTTGTTGAGTATTGTCAGGATTGCCAAAAGCTGAAAAAGAATGCAGTGGTGATTCGTAAGGACTACCAAAAATACGTTCAAATAGTGTTTGTCTTAATCTGGGTTTTAGTCTTTTCTTGTATTCCGCTTCAATTTCGTTTAGATGGTGTAGATGAACCTCATCGTCAGTAGCTTCCCAGGCTTTTCCTTTGAGACTAGTAAAGCGGCTACTTTTCCAAGGCACACCAAAAACTTTAAAAGCGGCGATTAGAAAACTGATATCAAAGTCTGATGCTGTCGATGAGAAAAATCTATCATCGATATCAATCTTTTCACATAAAGCAGTTAAATTCAGTTGTGATAAAACTTCTAAGCTATCTAGTAGCTCAGTTCGAGATTGTGGTGGCGATTCAAAATTATAATATAAGCCACGTTGTTTTTTTTCAGCTTCTAAAGTGGCCAGTTCGTTTTTTACTTGGGTGATCGCATTGCGATAATAAGGGATTTTTTCAGCATCGCCACTTAAGCAGATAGAACGATGACTATGTTGTAATTGTTTTAACTCTTGCTGTTTGTCCATGATGCGCAGATTAATCTGACTTATTTCATGAAAATGATTAGCTAATATGTTTTGTAAATCTTCTAGCGTTGGGTTTGGATTATCAATCACCAAAGTAGGTAGGGTAATTGTGGCTGTAATTTTTGTTGCATCGGATTTGCTTTTTATTTCTAATTTAGGCATAAAGCCTTTGCCATCAGGTACAAATTTAAAATTTTTTGCGAGCACAGCTAAATCTTTTTGAGGCAAACTTGGTGCATATAATTTACCACTGAACATGTCCTTGCGAATAAGTTCAATTTCCTCTTGATGATATAGACGAATCACTTTTGCAGTTTTTTCGATAATTAAATCATAAATTTGTTTTGGTGCTAGCTGGTCTTTATCCGCTTGTGAGAATTCTTGACTCGATAGATAAAGATAAGAGGCGTAAATAAAAGCATCACGGGTATTGACAGGCGGATCGGTACGCAAGTGATCTTTAATTTTTTGTTTGATAGATTTAAACTCATCTGAATCACTGGGAAATTTACCTGGATTTTTTAAGTAATAAACAATATTATCTTCGACCGTAGCATAAGGAATCTGTTGTTTTAAGCCAACGGGGTTGAAGTTTTTTTGTTTATGTAAATTATTACCCCGAGTTTTGGGGTCAAAAAGTTGATTTAAGGCAACTAGGGTAATCGTTTGTGCTGATTGACTAGCACCAAGTTTATTTTTAATCTCATCTTTTTTAACTGGCAGAGATATTAAAGATTGATTAGAATCACCAAAACTGGGGTAAATCGGTCTATCTATTAAAATGTCACCACCTGCCATAATGCTCCTCAATAACTTGCTAGCTTAATGATTTTAGACATATTTAATTATAAATGACTTATCTTAATGTTTGCTTAAATGCACTGCTATGAATTCTATTTACGCTGATAAATCATGCAAAAATTTCCTTAAATTGTACTTTTTTTATAAGTTGCGCTTTTTTCTCGATTTTTTTTACATTTGTAAATCACACTTAATCAAGACAACCATATTTAGCTGGTGATTCTATGTGATTTTCTAATTTTCTTAGCATATTCAACAGATTACACTTACATTTGTTGTCTAAGTTTAACAACGAATGCTAATATAAGCTTAAATTTGAGCTTTCTTGTATTTGTCAGCGTATAATTTTTATGGAGGAAATCATCTTGCAAACCGTGACTGATCGAAAAATTCAAACTAAAGCCCCCGACGCACTCTATCCTCTGCGGTTTGTAACTGCCGCAAGTTTATTTGATGGTCATGATGCTGCCATAAATATTATGCGCCGAGTATTGCAATCCGCTGGAGTAGAGGTGATTCATCTAGGGCATAATCGTGCTGCTGAGGAAATTGTCATGGCAGCAATTGAAGAAGATGCCAATGGCATTGCCATAAGTTCCTATCAAGGCGGCCACGTTGAATTCTTTAGATATATTATCGACTTATTGCAGCAACATCATGCCGGTCATATTAAAGTATTTGGTGGCGGTGGCGGTGTAATCACATCTGAGGAAATACAATTATTAGAAGATTATGGTGTTGAACGCATTTATTCACCGGAAGATGGTCAAAAACTCGGTCTGAAAGGCATGATCCAAGATGTTATCCAGCGAACCCGTCAAGCATTAAAATTTCCTGCCTACAAACAAATACCTCAACTCAATGGAGTCAATGCCTTAGCACAGTTTATTACCGCCCTAGAGCAAGGCCGCGTCGCGCAAGAAAATTTACAGCAATTACATCGGCAAGCGAATGTTGCAATTCCGGTGTTAGGCATTACCGGCACAGGCGGTGCAGGGAAGTCATCCTTGACTGATGAATTATTAAGTCGTTTTCAAGCTGACAATCCGCAAGTGAAAATTGCCATTATTGCATTGGATCCAACTAAGAGAAAAACCGGTGGTGCGTTATTAGGCGATAGGATTCGTATGAATGCGATTAATACAAAGAATATTTTTCTGCGTTCGTTAGCGACCCGCGATGCTAAACAAGAGATCGTTGCTTATTTGGATGATGTCATTGCTGCCTGTCGCTCTAGTGATTTTCAATTAATTATTGTCGAAACGCCGGGTATCGGCCAAGGTGATGCCGGCATCGTACCGCATGTAGATTTGTCTTTATATGTGATGACGCCAGAATTTGGTGCCGCCAGCCAGTTAGAAAAAATCGATATGTTGGATTACGCAGATTGTGTCGCGATTAATAAATTTGATCGTAAAGGCGCAGAAGATGCACTGCGTGATGTGCGTAAGCAATTACAACGTAATCAAGAGCTTTTTACTACGGCTTTAGAAGAAATGCCAGTTTATGGTACGATTGCATCACAATTTAATGATCAAGGTATAACGGCACTGTATCATTACTTGTTGCAGCTTTTTAATGAGAATAATAAAGGTAAGTGGCAATCCAAATTACCCCTGCCAAAAGCCAAGCTTACCGATATCAATGCAAAGATTATTCCGGTTGATAGGCAAAATTATTTGTTAGATATTGTTAAGACTGTCAATCATTATCATGATACTACCCAGCAACAGGCACAACTTGCGCATGAATTACAAGCATTGCAGACGACAAAACAATTATTAAATTCTACCGCAGAACCATTGATAACTAAAATTGCTCATTTAACCGCAGCATTAACTGCTGATAATCAGCAACTGCTAGCATCTTGGCCGGAATTACAACAACTTTATCGTCAACAAAACTATCGCTATCAAGTGCGTGATAAAACGATTGAAGTCCCATTATTCACCGAGACATTAAGTGGTACCAAAATTCCTAAAATTTCCTTGCCTAGATATCGTGACCAAGGTGATCAATTAAACTGGTTGCGCGAAGAAAATGTGCCGGGACAATTTCCTTATACCTCAGGTGTTTTTCCATTTAAACGCCAAGGCGAAGATCCTGGGCGGATGTTTGCCGGCGAGGGCGATGCCAAGCGCACCAACAAACGCTTTAAAGTCTTATCTAAAGATTCCACTGCTAAGCGTTTGTCTACGGCATTTGATTCGGTAACATTGTATGGCTTTGATCCAGATGAACGCCCTGACATTTACGGTAAAGTTGGTAATTCAGGCGTCTCGATCGCCACCTTAGATGATATGCAAGAATTATTTGCTGGCTTTGATCTTTGTGATGGCAAAACTTCAGTTTCTATGACTATCAATGGTCCAGCACCGACGATTTTAGCCATGTTTTTAAATGCCGCAATCAATCAACAAATAGAAAAATTTCAGCAGGAAAAAAAATCCAAGCCAACTACTGCGGAACTTGAAACCATTAAACAACAAGCTTTACATGTGGTACGCGGTACCGTGCAGGCGGATATCTTAAAAGAAGATCAAGGCCAAAATACCTGTATTTTTTCTACTGAGTTTAGTTTAAAGATGATGGCAGATGTACAACAATACTTTATTGAAAATAAAGTCAAGAATTTTTATTCGGTATCGATTTCCGGCTATCACATTGCCGAAGCTGGTGCCAACCCAATTTCGCAACTGGCGTTCACATTATCCAATGCATTTACTTATGTTGAAGCTTATTTAGCTCGTGGCATGCATATTGATGACTTCGCGCCAAATTTATCGTTCTTCTTTTCCAATAGTATGGATGCCGAATATAGTGTTTTAGGCCGAGTTGCCAGAAAAATTTGGGCTATCGCTATGCGTGATCTTTACGGTGCAAATGAGCGCTCACAAAAATTAAAATATCATATTCAAACTTCAGGCCGTTCACTGCATGCCCAAGAAATGGCGTTTAACGATATTCGTACTACGTTAGAGGCTTTAATAGCGATTTACGATAACTGTAATAGCTTGCATACCAATGCTTATGATGAAGCTATCACTACGCCGACGGAAGAATCCGTGCGCCGCGCTATGGCGATACAATTAATCATTAATCAAGAGTGGGGCTTAGCAAAAAATGAGAACCCACTGCAAGGATCATTCATCATTGAAGAATTAACTGATTTAGTTGAGCAAGCGGTATTGACTGAATTTGAACGCATTAATCAGCGTGGTGGCGTTTTAGGTGCGATGGAAACCGGTTATCAACGTGGACGCATTCAGGATGAATCGATGTTATATGAAATGCGTAAGCACGATGGTTCTTTGCCTTTAGTCGGGGTCAATACCTTTATCAATAAAAACACTGAAGAAACTGCAGAAGTCAGAGAACTAGCGCGTTCTACAGAAGCAGAGAAGCAATCACAATTGACGCGCTTACGCGCTTTTCATGCACGTCATGCAGAGCAAGCGCCAGCCATGTTAGAACAAATTAAGCAAACCGCACGTAAAGGTGAGAATGTCTTTGCAGTTTTAATGCAAGCAGTGCAAGTTTGCTCATTGGGGCAAATTACTCAGGCGTTGTTTGAAGTGGGCGGGCAATATCGCCGAAATGTTTAATATAGAACTGTCGCAAAACACGCTATGGTTTTTTAAAAGATTGGAACTGTCATCCTCGAGAGACCTGTCTCCGGCTTGAACGGCGTTGTTGCATAAATCGGACTTGTCATCCCCGCGAAGGCGGCGTTGTTGCATAAATCGGACTTGTCATCCGCGCGAAGGCGGCGTTGTTGTATAAATCGGACTTGTCATCCCCGCGAAGGCGGG
>JBCDIY010000114.1:0-5265 GCA_038748435.1 Pseudomonadota bacterium
AATATTTGTGGGTCAGCTTTGATAGGCATACGTCGATAAACTGCTACACTTTCAACCTGTGCTTGGCGTTGCATTAAGCTATTTTTTAGTAGTGGTCGTGGATTTTCTCCGGAGAAAATTAATATGCGTTTACCCTGACATTGGTCGAATTCAGGCATTTGTAACAAGGCTTCGCTACCAAATTTTTCTTTGGGTGATATCACTTTCAAGACGCTTTGCTGGCGTAATTTTTCTTTGGTGGCATCACCGATAGCAATGAATTTTGTTTTTGGTGAAAGTGTTGCTAAAGCCGATTTGATATACGGCATGGCATGTTGTACAGCATAAACACTGGTAAAAATGAGCATGTCGTAGGCATTTAACGGGTGTAATTTTTTTAAATTTTCGCTCTTGATCGATATCGCTTCAATAGCAACCGTTGGAAATGCTATAACACTTGCACCGCTTTGTTCTAATAATGCAATTAACGCTTTAGCATTTTCCTTGGGGCGGGTAATGACAACATGAATGTTTGCTAACGGTTTAGTGGCCATATTCTCTGTAAGTGTCGCGTAAAATTTTATCTGCACCCATTGATAATAAGCGTACGGCTAAACTTTTGCCAATTTCGCTCGCCATGCTGGCTTCTCCTTGTTCTGTGCCTTTGACAATTTTACTACCATCTGGATAAGCGACAAATGCATTTAAAGTAAGTTGTGCATCATTGATGGTGGCATGACCACCGATAGGTACCGAGCAACCGCCTTGTAAATGTTGATTTAAGGCACGTTCGGCAGTAATACATTTTTTAGTCGTCGGGTCATTTAATTTTTTTAACAAATCACGCAATTGACTATCGGTACGGCGACACTCAATGCCGATCGCTCCTTGGCCAACCGCCGGGATGAAAGCGGTTTCATTTAAATAATGGCGAATTCTATCGGTTAACTGTAAGCGTTTTAAACCTGCAGCAGCTAAAATGATGCCATCGTATTCATCATTATCTAGCTTTTTTAATCGAGTTAACACATTGCCGCGTAGTAAATTAACTTGTAGTTTAGGGTGAATGACTTTAATTAAGCTTTGGCGTCTGAGACTGGAAGTCCCGATAATGCTATTTGCTGGCATGTCTTCGATGCGTTGGTAACGCTTAGATACAAACACATCGCGTGCATCTTCGCGCGCTAAAATTACATTTAAGCATAATTGCTTAGGTAATTCGACCGGTACGTCTTTCATAGAATGTACTGCAATATCTGCGCGGTTATCTAGCATGGCTTGTTCTAACTCTTTGACGAACAAACCTTTGCCACCCACGGTCGCCAATGGTTTTGCTAAAAATTTATCGCCTGAAGTCGTAGTTCCCGTGATTTCCACGGTGATTTTAGGATATAATTTCAGCAGGGATTTTTTGGCCATATCGGCTTGGCACATGGCGAGTTCACTTTTACGACTGATAATACGAATCTTATTTAACATAAACAGAACGAAGCAAAACAAGTTATAATGACCAACATCATAACATTATGATTACAAGATTACATTAGGCGGGAGTTTTTATGTCCTTGATTAGAATGACTGACTTAGATTTAAAAGGTAAAACTGTCCTTATTAGAGAGGATTTTAATGTTCCCATTAAAAACGGCGTCATCGTCAGTGATATGCGTATAAAAGCGGCACTTTTCACGCTCGAAGAGGCACTGAGCAAAGGCGCAAAATTGATCTTAATGGCACATTTAGGCCGACCACAGCTCGGTCAACCCAATGAGGCGTTCAGTTTGGAACCAATAGCCGGTGCGCTGAGTAAACATCTCAAAACACCAGTAAAATTTGTCGAAAATTGGATAGATGGTGTGAACTTTGAAGATGCGAATGTGATTTTGTGTGAAAATGTGCGTTTTCTTGCCGGTGAGCTGGAAAATGATAAGGAATTAGCACAAAAAATGGCAGCATTGGCAGATGTATTTGTTATGGATGCCTTTGGTACTGCGCATCGCGCTCAAGCTTCGACTTATGGCGTGGCTAAATATGCCAAAATAGCTTGTGCAGGTCCTTTATTGACCACAGAATTAGAAGCGTTAACTCAGGCGTTAGAAAATCCCAATCGACCGCTCATGACTATCGTCGGTGGCTCCAAAGTATCGACCAAACTCAATGTGCTAGAAGCTGTGATTGAACTCTCAGATGTTTTGATCGTCGGTGGCGGTATAGCCAATACCTTTTTGGCTGCACAAGGATACGCTATTGGTAAATCACTCTGTGAAACAAATTTAATTGCCAAAGCTAAGGAATTACTGCAATTAGCGCAAGCCAAAGAGACCGATATCCCACTGCCGGTCGATGTGGTTGTAGCCAACAGTTTAGATGAAACCGCCACAGCAGTCACAAAAGCTGTGGATGATATTGCCGCGGATGAGATGATCCTTGATGTCGGCCCAAAAACTTGTGAAATCTTTGCTAACCGAATCGCTAAATCCAACACGATTGTTTGGAATGGTCCTGTCGGTGTATTTGAAGACAAACGCTTTGCTGCCGGGACTAAAGCCTTGGCACTAAATATTGCTGCAAGCGATGCATTTTCTATCGCTGGCGGTGGTGATACTCTAGCTGCAGTGGAAAAATTCGGTATTAGTGATAATATTTCTTATATCTCTACCGGTGGCGGCGCATTTTTAGAATTTTTAGAAGGGAAGAAATTGCCCGCAGTGGCTATTTTGGAACAGCGGGCTTTATTAGAAAAACATGATGGTAATCACGCATGACAACGGACAATAAATCTAGTTCAATATCACATGAGAATATCCCGGTTCGCCAGTTTACTGAAAAGGCATACTTAGATTATTCCATGTATGTCATTTTAGATAGAGCCTTGCCGCATATTGGCGATGGCTTAAAACCAGTGCAACGACGCATTATTTACGCGATGTCGGAACTGGGTTTAAGCGCGGTTTCGAAACATAAAAAATCTGCGCGTACTGTGGGTGATGTCTTAGGTAAGTTTCATCCGCATGGCGATGGTGCGTGTTACGAAGCCATGGTATTAATGGCACAGAATTTTTCTTATCGTTATCCGTTAATCGATGGTCAAGGTAACTGGGGCTCAGCAGATGACCCGAAATCCTTTGCAGCCATGCGCTACACTGAAGCGCGTTTGTCTGCGTATGCGCAAGTATTATTAGCTGAAGTCAACTTGGGCACAGTCAATTGGGTGGCAAATTTTGATGGTACACTCACTGAACCGGCATTATTACCAGCAAGATTGCCAAATATCTTACTCAATGGCTCTACCGGCATCGCCGTTGGTATGGCCACCGATATTCCACCGCATAATTTAGCTGAAGTCGCCAGTGCTTGTATTCGTTTGCTGGAAGATAAAAATGCCAGTTTAACCGATGTCATGCAACACATAAAAGGCCCCGATTTCCCTACCAAAGCCGAAATCATCACACCTAAAACCGAAATTAAACAGATTTACACGACCGGCAATGGTGCTGTACGTATGCGTGCGACGTACGTTAAAGAAAATGGCGACATCATTATCACCGCATTGCCGTATCAAGTTTCTGGAGCAAAGATCCTCGAACAAATCGCCCAACAGATGCAAAAAAAGAAATTACCTATGGTGGCAGATTTGCGTGATGAATCGGATCACGAAAATCCCACCCGACTGGTGATTGTACCGCGGTCAAATCGCGTAGATATCGATGCGTTAATGGGACATTTATTTGCCACTACCGATCTAGAAAAAAGCATTCGAATTAATTTAAATATGATCGGTTTGGATGGTCGGCCCAAAGTTCGCGGCTTACTAGACATTTTGCACGAGTGGCTAGATTATCGTAAAGCCACGGTGAAACGGCGGTTACAATATCGACTAGATAAAGTTTTACAACGCTTACATATTTTAGATGGTTTACTCATTGCGTATTTAAATATCGATGAAGTGATCGCGATTATTCGCAAAGCTGATGATCCAAAACAAAGTTTAATTAAAAAATTTAAAATTACTGAATTACAAGCTGATGCTATTCTCGATCTTAAATTACGCCAGTTAGCAAAATTAGAAGAAATAAAAATTCGTGGCGAGCAAAAAGAACTCGCTGAAGAACGTGACACGCTAGAAAAAACACTTAAATCAGCAGCGCGTTTGGCAACTTTAATTCGTAAAGAAATCCAAGCTGATGCGCAAAAACATGCGGATGCCAGACGTTCACCCTTAGTTGAGCGTGAACAAGCCCAAGCGATTAAAGAAACTGTCATGGTGCCGAGTGAACCCGTAACGATTATTCTGTCGGAAAAAGGTTGGATGCGCCAAGCGAAAGGCCATGAGTTTGACGTGAGTAGTTTGAATTATCGTTCTGGCGATCATTTTCTTGCAAGTACTAAAGGTAAAACCAACGATTCAGTGATTGTCATGGATTCAAGCGGTAGAAGTTATGCGGTAGCAGCACATTCGCTGCCTTCAGCGCGTGGCTTAGGCGAACCGTTAACCAGCCGTGTCAGTCCACCAGCCGGTGCGCATTTTATTACTGCATTGGTCGACAAACCGCAAAGTCATTATTTATTAGCTTCAAGTGCGGGTTATGGATTTATCGTCGAATTTAGTGAATTGCTAACCAAAAACCGCAATGGCAAAGCCGTACTGAAATGCCCAGAAAAAGCCTTGGCATTAGCACCAGTCAAAATCGATGATATTGAAGAAAATTATTTAGCGGCGGTAACAAACACCGGTTATTTGTTAATATTTCCTATCGCCGACTTACCAAAATTAAGTAAAGGCAAGGGCAATAAAATTATTAATGTGCCCAGCAAAAAGTTTCAAGCTGGTGAAGAGTATTTGTTGTCCATAGCTGTATTAAGCGAAGCCGACAAATTAAAAGTGTTTGCAGGCAAGCGTAGTTTAGTTTTAAAACCTAAGGATTTAGCCCACTTTCAAGGTGAGCGCACGCAACGTGGACATAAGCTACCGCGTGGTATGCAACGGGTAGAACGCATAGTAAGGATGCCTCATGGCTAGCAGGAACGCCCATCTTTGGCCAATCTTGAACGAAAAAATTCGCTTCGCTGCTGCGGAGATCCAGAGAGAATTTACGAAGAAATGAGTTTTTTCGTATAATCCATCCCTGGTGCAGAGCTGGATTCCAGACATTTTTGGATATCCTTATCCAAAAATTCTGGAATGACAGGTTATGTTTTAATTACACAACAACACCGCTCAAGCAGCAAAGCACGTTGCTATTTTTCACTCATTCACATATCTTATTAAGTATCAATTGAACTTTCTGC
>JBCDIY010000115.1:0-5236 GCA_038748435.1 Pseudomonadota bacterium
ACAAGCTACCGGACAAGCTACCGGACAAGCTACCGGACAAGCTACCGGACAAGCTGAGCAGGGAATCATTGAACAAATCTTAAATTTCTGCAAACAACTAAGAAAGGCAAATGAGATTCAGGGACTGATAGGTTTAAAACACAGAGAAACTTTTCAAGATAATTATTTGAAACCTTTACTAGGAGAAAACCTATTAGCTTTAACTATACCAGATAAACCTAGGAGTCCGGCACAAAAGTATCAGGTTACTAGTAAAGGCAAAAAATGGCTAAGAAATTATCTTGTGGATGCTTAAAAACTAAAAAAGGCAGCCATACTAACTAGCTGCCTTTCAGATTGCATATAACGTCGTCCTTGGTTGTATCCTTACCTAAGCCAACCTTGGCTCTTTGTCCTTGATCTCAACTCCCCTGAGATAGTAGGTTTTTTACTAAACCTAGGGTTACTATGACGAATTACAATTTTTTTTGCAATAGGTGTAAATTGGAGCAAAACACTAAGCTGTACAATTTTTCGCATAAATATTTTTTTGAAATATATATTAAAAACATATAGATAATTGATCTTTTTTAAGTGTCACTCAAGCTTGCTTGCACAGATGTCTTACAGCATTTGCCAGTAAGACTTACACCTGTAAAAGTATTTGTACTAATCTTGAAAAACATAAATTGTATATTTTTTGGCAAAAATTATTAAATAACAAATTCTTAAATCACATTTTTTTCAGTATAAGAGTTTGTTAAAATAATAACTTATTTTTTTATAACAAAAGGGCAAAGTTATGCGTATGCGCACCTTGTATTGTGGTCAAGTCGATAAAGAGCAAATAGGTAAAGTGATTTCTTTATGTGGTTGGGTGCATAATCGTCGTGATCACGGTGGGGTGATTTTCATTGATTTACGAGATAGAGAAGGTTTAGTACAAATTGTTTTTGATCCAAAGTACGAGCAAATTTTTACTCAAGCCGAGAAATTGCGTAAGGAATTTGTCATTCAAGTCACCGGCAAGGTCAGGCCTAGGCCTGAGGGTTTACAAAACCCTAAATTGCCTTCAGGATTTATTGAGGTGGAAATTACTGCGCTTACATTATTAAACCATGCCAAGCCTTTGCCATTCCCTGTGGATGAATACCATCATATCAGTGAAGAGCACCGGCTGACTTATCGCTATTTAGATTTGCGCAAACCCGAAAATAACCAGCGCTTGCGTTTGCGTTCTGCAGTTTGTCGTGAGATTCGGCAATTTATGGAGGAAACTGGCTTTATTGAAATTGAAACGCCAGTATTAACGCGTTCAACGCCAGAAGGTGCCAGAGATTATTTAGTCCCAAGTCGCACCCATGCAGGCGAATTTTTTGCCTTACCACAATCACCGCAACAATTTAAACAATTGCTGATGATGTCAGGCTTTGATCGTTATTATCAGATTTGTAAATGCTTTCGCGATGAAGATTTACGTGCTGATAGACAACCTGAATTTACTCAGCTTGATGTTGAAATGTCTTTTGTTGAAGAAGCGGATGTGATGCAGCTGATGGAAAAAATGGTGACGCATTTATTCAAAGAAATTCTTCAAGTCGAATTTACGCAGCCTTTCCCAGTGATGACTTACCACGAAGCAATGACTAAATACGGCACCGATCGTCCCGATCTACGTATTCCATTAGAATTAACCGAAATCAGCGATATCGTTAAAGATTGTGACTTTAAAGTATTTAGTGGACCAGCAAATTACAAGCGGGGGCGTGTAGTTGCACTCAAATTGGAAAATGGATGTGAGCGTTTATCAAGAAAAGAATTAGATGATTATGCCGAGTTTGTGCAAAAATATGGTGCTAAAGGTTTGGCGTATATTAAAGTCAATGATTTATCTCAGGGAATGGCAGGTTTACAATCGCCCATCATTAAATTTTTATCTGCAGAAATTGTTAATAATATACTAACACGCGTGCAAGCCAAAACTGGAGACATTGTTTTCTTTGGTGCTGGCCACGAGCATGAAGTTAATCAAAGTATGGGAGCGTTGCGCAATCGATTAGGCATGGACTTAAATTTACTGACCCAAAAGTGGTGTCCATTATGGGTGGTTGAGTTTCCCATGTTTATTTACGATGATTTAGATCAACGTTTTTTAGCTGTGCATCATCCTTTTACTCAACCGCTTTGTGAATCTATCGATGAATTAAAAAATGATACGCATAATATCAATTCCCGAGCATATGATTTAGTGCTTAATGGCATTGAGCTTGGCGGCGGATCAATACGTAATCATAATATTGATCTACAATTAGCGGTATTTGAGTTGCTCAATACACCAAAAGACAAAGCTTATGAAGAGTTTGGCCATTTACTTGAGGCATTAGAGATGGGATGTCCGCCCCACGGTGGTATTGCTTTTGGATTAGACCGTATATTGATGCTAATGACCGGCGCGGATAGTATTCGTGATGTCATTGCTTTTCCAAAAACACAAACAGCAACGTGTCCATTGATGCGTGCACCATCCAAGGTAGATGCAAAACAGTTAACCGATTTGCACATCCAATTAGTTAATTTAGAGCAAGAGGGGTAGCGATCGATGGCAGGACATAGTAAATGGGCGAATATCCAACATCGCAAGAAAAAACAAGACGCCAAGCGCGGTAAAGTTTTTACTAAGTTAATTCGTGCGATTACTGTGGCAGCAAGGTTGGCTGGTGGCGATATAGATGCAAATCCACGTTTACGTGATGCAGTTTTGAAAGCAAAAGCAGCTAACATGCCCAATGATACTATCGACCGTGCTATCAAAAAAGGTAGTGGTGATCTCAATGCCGCGCAAATGGAAGAAATTATCTACGAAGGCTATGGCCCTAATGGAGTGGCGGTAATGGTCGAGTGTCTAACAGACAATAAAAATCGTACTGTGGCGGAAGTTCGTCATGCATTTACTAAATGCGGTGGTAATTTAGGAACTAGTGGTTCGGTGGCTTATTTATTTAAGCAACAAGGCCAATTGATTTTTTCGCAAACCACAGATGAAGATAATTTAATGGCAGTTGCACTTGAGCTAGAAATAGAAGATATTGTTAACCAGGATGATGGTTCCATCTTAGTGATCTGCCCGCCGGATAAGTTGTATGAAATTAGACAAGCGTTTGAACAAGCGCAATTAAACCCTGATTTTGCCGAGACTTCTCAAGTTGCAGCGAATACAATAGATTTAGATGAAAATGCTGCGGAAAAAATGTTGCGTTTACAAGACTTGCTTGAAGATTTGGATGATGTGCAAAATGTTTATTCTAATGCAGAAATTGACGATCAAGTGCTAGCAAAATTAGGCTTGTGAATTAACCGGTTTTTTCTTTTTCGTGTTTTTCCGCTTCGTTTTGAATAGTACTATTAACTTCAATATCAACGTTTTCTATGGCGTTTTCTTCATTTGACTTTTCATTTTGAGTTTGCTCTTCAGTTGCTTTGGCCGCTATGGCAATATTTTTTATTGTCGGTTGCAAGATTTCTTCACCAGTCTCTTCATCAATCGCATAAACATTGCCTTCATTATCGCTAAGCATGCCACCACGCCAAGGTAGTTTACGATATCTTGGGGTTGCTTCAAGTTCATACATGGGATATTTGACGATATCGAAGTAGGGTGAATTATCAAAATCTGCAGGGACATATAATTTTGGATTGCGGCGAATAAATTCAACATTGCCTTCTTGGCTACGTTGTACTAGGGGTAATATTGGGAAATCAACCGAAGTGAAAGCATTACCAATTAAAAGCGAGCAACTTTCTTTAGTTGAAACCCCGATGTTTTTATGAAATAAGCTCGAATACCACCGGCGTGGTAATAAACGCCACGGGAAGAAAAACCGTGCGAGATCCAAAATTTGGCGTAAGTCATATTCTTTACCAATATGGTTAATCGCAAAAGCAATGACTTTTTCGGTATCATAGCGAGATAAACCCCGTGGACGACAGATACGTATGTGATAATTTTTATAATAATCTAAAGTACTGATATAGGTGCCGCGGCCTAGTTCACTTTCAATAATCAATTGTTCTTTGTCAGAACCTTTAAAGTTTTGGGTAATCTTTGCGTGTAATTTCGGATCTTCAATATCACCTAAGCGGCCTAAATAAAGTGATGCATGTGACCACTGACTTTGGGTAATAGTTTTAATGACGGAGCTCAGACGAGTTTTCCCAGAAACTAAAAGTACATCTCCTGGACGAATTTCGTAGCATAACCTTTCGAAGTCGATTAAAGTAGGGCCTTGTTTTTCAACGACCTTCAAAAGGATTTTCGCTAGCCAATTGTAAAATCGATTACCTTGTTTTGTGCGCATGTTATTATTGACTCAACTGGTTGACTAAAATGGTTTTTTACTTCTATTTTCAGTTTTGACTATATAAGCGGTTGTGTCAAAATTCTTAAGTGAGATGTTGACTAAAATTAACCTCTAATTGATTATTTGCGATATAATAACACTCTTTAGACTCGATTACTTTTTCATTAACTAATTGATTTATGCAACCAAAAAGCAAACTGCCCATTTTGTTTATTTTAGTCATCATCGCCATGCTGGTGATTATTTTGCCAAATGTTTTACCGCATAAGACATTGACAACATTAGGTTTTCAATACCCTATGCCGCAAAAGCCCACAGTCAATGCCGTGCCGTTAACATCAAATATACAAACAAAAAAATCACCTACAGCGTTAAAACCGCAACAAGCGAATGTTTGGTTGCTGCAAATTGGTAGCTTTGCGGATAAAAACAATGCCGTCGCGCTGCAAAAAAAATTGCTAAAGTATAAATTTACAACAACGGTAGTTATGGAAAGAATCAATAAAAAGGCTTTTTATCGAGTCCAAGTAGGACCAGTCATTGGTAAAAAACATGCAATTAGGCTACAAAATAAAATACATACTGAACTTGGTTTGTCTGGTCATCTTTTTAATTATAATCCGATAAAAACAGCATGAATATATTAACTTCATTGAATTGGGTCGATTACACTATTATTGCTGTCATAGCAATTTCAACCCTGATTAGCATAGTCCGTGGTTTTGTCAGAGAATTTTTATCATTACTCTTATGGATAGTTGCTTTCTGGTTAAGTTTTAAGTTTGCTGCTGATGTGGCAATACGTTTTAAAGCGTATATTGCTCAAGCTGAAGTACGTTATCTACTCGCATTTGTATTAATATTTATTATAACGCTAATTGTCGGTATGTTTATCAATG
>JBCDIY010000116.1:0-5218 GCA_038748435.1 Pseudomonadota bacterium
GATTTGTCAATCAGCAGAAAAATCCCTCCTGTCCTCCCTTTTAAAAAAGGGAGGGACGTAGATTGTTGCACCAAAAACATTCAAATCCAATTTAACTGATTGGCACAACATAAATCCTATTTACACAACAACGCCACCTGCACGCGGATCACAGATCCTTTTGTTGGGCTTCGCTGCGCTCAACCCAACCTACATAACTTACAAATTTGTAGCCGCTTGTTGTAAACGTAATTTTGTTCTTTCAACCCCTAAAAGTTGGATGATTTTATCCAACTCCATACCGTCCGTTCTTGCAGTTAGCGCTAAACGTAGCGGCTTAAATAATGCCTTACCCTTCAAGCCTAATTGGCTTTTTAATGCATTAATAATGCCAGCATAATCTGTACCCTGATTTTCCAACGTAGTTGTGGCAATACTGAAGTAATCTTTACTCGCTTGTTGGAATTGCTCAATTTGCTCCGGTGAATAATCAAGCTTATCGGTATAGAAGCAGGTTGCCCATTGCTTTGCTTGCTCGGGAAATAACACATTCGCTTTAACCGTTTGTACAAATTGCTTGATTTGTTTTTCTGGAACGATAGCTTCAACATGTGTTTTGACCCATTGCCAAAATTGTTGCCCATCTAAATTCACAACCGCTTCACTTTGCCAGTGATCCAAATGGGTCAAATCAAAACGAGCCGGTGATTTGCTTAAAGATTCTACTTTAAAATTTTCCGCTAATTTGCTAATAGTTAATAATTTTTCTTCTTTATAATAATGTCCTAATCGGGCCATGGCATTCATCACAGCTGTGGCTAAATAGCCTTGCTGTTTTAACTCCATAATGCTGCGACTACCATTACGTTTTGATAACGGTGCACCATCATCGCCTAAAATTAATGCGATATGACCATAAGTCGGCAGTGCTAGTCCCAATGCTTGCAGAATTAGCATTTGCCGCGGCGTGTTGGTCACATGATCTTCACCACGAATCACATGCGTCACTCCCATTAATGCATCATCCACAACATTACAAAAAAAGAACGTTGGCATATTATCTGCCTTGCGAATGATAAAATCGCCAATATCTGCGCTAGCAAAACTTTGTTGACCTTTAACCAAATCAACAAAACTAATTTGCTCTGCTTCTGGAACTTTAAAGCGTAAAGTTTCCGCTAAACCTTGTGCACGTTTGGCAGCAATTTCCTCACTAGATAAATTACGGCAAGTGCCGGCATATTTTGGTGCAATGCCACGACTGCGTTGCAGCTTTCGGCTTAAGGCTAATTGCTCTGGGGTACAAAAGCATGGATAAGCTATTTTTTGTTCAAGTAATTGTTGATAATATTTATCATAAATTGCCGTTCTTTCGCTTTGGAAATATTCACCTTGAGTTTCACCAAGCTTAGCCCCTTCATCCCAAGCTAAACCTAACCAGTGTAAATCTTGCATGATTTGTTGGGTAAAACTGGCTTTAGAACGTTCAGTATCAGTATCTTCTATGCGTAATAAAAATTGCCCAGCCTGACTCTTAGCAAATAAATAGGAAAATGCTGCGGTGCGGGCATTACCAATATGCATAAAGCCCGTAGGACTCGGACAAAAACGTGTTTTAATCATTCAGTTACCACTCAAATTTTTCGTTGATTTTAATTACACCCATTATACGCTGATGGTTTTATACATGCCAGCAAGGTATAATGTGAAATGACAACGCCGAAATAAAATATTAATTCTATGCAAAAGACATTATTCATATCTGACTTACACTTATCACCGCAATCTACTGAAATAAATCAGCTTTTTATTAATTTTTTACAGCAAAAAACTGGCGATATCGATGCCTTATATATTCTCGGTGATTTATTTGAAGTTTGGGTTGGTGATGTCGATGATAATTTTAACGCGTCAATCTTACAGGCAATTAGCGCTGCCAGTCAAAATTGCCCGATATATTTTATGTACGGCAATCGTGATTTCATGCTAAGTAAAAAAGTCGCCAAAAAAGCTGGTATGAGACTATTGCCGGATCCGAGTGTGATTGAACTTTACTCAAGAAAAATTTTGCTCATGCATGGTGATAGTTTATGCAGTGAAGATAAAATGTATCAATTTTATCGTTATTTTGTTCAATCGCGATTATCACAATGGATTTATTTATCTTTGCCTTTAGCTTGGCGACAAAACATTGCTAATGGTTTACGTCAACAAAGCAAACAACGTACGCAAACTTTACCTGCACCTATTATGGATACGCACTTGCCTTCTCTGCTTAAAGCCATGAAAAAGCATCAAGTAGATTTTCTCATTCATGGTCATACCCACAAACCGAGTATTCGCTATTTTTGGCCAGAACAAAAACAGATCATTGTATTGAGTGATTGGTACAAACAAGGCAATGTGCTTACAGTAAACCAAGATGGCAGTTATAGGTTGAGTTATTTTCTCTAACACTCAACGAATACATTGGACTTTTATATTTAGCTTTAATTTCATCCAAATCTTATCAGCTGTTATAACAGTGAGTTTTTTAATCAAGCCAAGTGCTAAACAAGCTCTATCACCTAAAGATAGACCATAGTTTTTTGTAGGTATGCGTAATTTTGCCGCTACAAAGGCTTGTTGTTGATCAAAAGGCACAATTTCTTCTATAAGCTCTATGAGCATATCTTCAGCCTGCTTTTGGGAAATACCTACTTTCATCAATACAACAACAGCTTCAGACAAATTAACTGCTGAAATAATACAGTTTGATAAATATTTCTCAACAATATCGAAGCCTTTTTCTTGATTAAGTAAAGCTATAATTGCTGAAGAATCAAAAACTACTTTATTCATTTTTATTATCTTCTTTTCTTAAATCTATTAAGGCCTTAACTAAACTTTTCCCCTTAGAATAACTTTTAACTAAAGCTTGGGCTTTTCTCAATGAGTGTCTTAAGCTTAATAACCTCAGTTCATGATCTTCAACACGAATTATTATTTCCTCACCTGCTTTGAGATGAAGATATTTACGACAGGCTGCTGGAATTACGACTCTGCCATCTTCACTTAACTTGGTTCTATATTCATTCATCGGTTTAATTCAATTAATTGCCATAAATTAATTATATGGCATTTTTTTCAAAGTTGGCAAATTTTTTTTATAAATCTAAGACAATTAACAAACTAGCTGAACTGGCATACCACTGTGAAAGCGAAATTGGCTATCGGGTGTTTGGATGGATTCTTGCTCTACTTGACGGAAATATTCAATGCGTTCTTCTAATGATTGGCTACTGATTTGTTTAGCTAAAGTTAAATAATCTTCGAAATGTCGCGCTTCAGATTTGACTAAGCGAGTATAAAATTGTGCTAACTCTGCATCTAGATGCGGAATTAACTGATAAAATCTTTCGCAAGAGCGAGCTTCGATAAATGCACTGATAATAAGGATATCAATGCCTCTTTGTGGTTCAGCATTATCGGCATAGCTGCGTAGATTTTCTGCATAGCGTGATGACGACAAGTAACGATGTTTATAGCCTCGCTGTTGTAAAAAGCTTAAAACTTGCTCGAAATGGCGCATTTCTTCACGTACTAAGCAGGATAATTTATAGCATAAAGCTTCATTTTCTGGGTATTTAAAGATTAAATTTAAGCCCGTGGCAGCGGCTTTTTTTTCACAATGCGCGTGGTCAAGGAGTAAAATCTCAATATTTTCAGTCGCTTGTAATATCCAACTCTTAGGCGTTGGGCAACCGAGGAAGTCTATGATTGGCTTCATTATTGAAGTTAGGCTGGCTAAATTTTCATCACTCATAGCTGCTAATGTACCATATTTTGGTCTTTTTAAATAGTTAGACACTGTGCATTTTTTAACTTATTCTGGATATCCGTGTTTGTGCTAGGGGATCCAGGCATAACTTTGAGAAAATAATTTTCTACATTTTAAAATTGTGCCTTGTATTTATGTTGAATCTGAATGTTTTCGGTGCAACAATCTACGTCCCTCCCTTTTTTAAAAGGCGTTGTTGCGTAAATACATAACTAACTCAATTCAGTTGCGCTCTAATTTTTTAAAATTAGAGCGCAACTGATTCTGGCATCCCCAACAAAGTCATTTTATTTAAAGCATGACAACTGATTAATGCTTCCACCCGTTGATTTTCAAAAAGCCTCGCCTTTAATTTCGACCCCAATAACTGCTTATATCGATAAAATGCCGTCTCCACTAAACTCCGTCGATGATAACCACCTTCTGCTTTCCACTTCCCTCGACCCCGCTCTTGAATCAACCAAGCCACTTCATCTCGCGGCCTTTGGATATCCTCCAATCGCTTTCGCTTGTGCTTCAGGTTCGCCTGCGTCGGAATCAATGCTTGCGCCCCTCGACGCGTAATTTCATCAAAAACTGCATGCGAATCGTAAGCACCATCTCCACTGACTCGCTTCACTGCGCCCGCATATCCGTCTAATAATTCCCTGACTTGCTTATCTTCTCCACAATCATTTCCCGTTAATTTCTCCGTCACAATCAAGTGACTACCTGCAACCCCTATCCTATATGAAGCTTGCGCCACGTTCGATGTTTGCTATAGCCATGACGCCTCACTTTCCATTCCCCTTCACCATATACCTTTAAACCACTGGCATCTATCACCAAATGTATCGGCAACGATTTGACCGGCAAACTTGGCAGTTTGACACCGCTTTGTCGACGGCTCAATCGACTATAATCCATCACATCCAGCCTCACCTTCATCAACTCAAACAGCGACTTCACAAATCCCTGGCATTGGCGCAACGGTAAATGAAACACTTGCCTTAACGTTAACAAAAGCTCGACCGCTTTATCACTATATTTCTTCGGTCGGCCCCGTTCCCCCGTCGGCGTGAACTCATACCATTGCGCCAGGCTCGCTTGTTCTAACCACAACGTCACACTTCCTCGTTTGACTAAGGCTTTGTTATAATAGTGCCAGTTACGAACACGATAGGTTTTTTTGACCATTGAATAAACTCCTTTTAAATTTTTGCGAATTTTTAGAGTCTATTTTATTTTCGTGTTCGTAACAATCTCTTCCTCAACCTATTTACGCAACAACGCCTTTTCAAAAGGCGTTGTTGCGTAAATAGGATCTGTCATCCCCGCGAAGGCGGGGATCCAGGAGAATCTATGAAATAGTGAGTTTTTTCATACAATCCATCCTTGGCGCCGACCTGGATTCCGGACATTTTTTGCCCTCCATGGCAA
>JBCDIY010000117.1:0-5216 GCA_038748435.1 Pseudomonadota bacterium
GCAAAAAATGTCCGGAATCCAGGTCGGTACCAAGGATGGATTGTATGAAAAAACTCACTATTTCATAGATTCTCCTGGATCCCCGCCTTCGCGGGGATGACAGATCCTATTTACGCAACAACGCCCTTTTGAAACAGAGGGGGATAGTTCTGGAATGATTTACGCAACAACGCCTTCAAACCGAAGGCAGGACCCGCGGAAATTACAGATTCTATGACTATATCAATTCATACTTATATGAATAAAAGTAGTGACAGCGCTAAGGACTACCATTAAAGAACCTAAGATACTAATGGTCATACGTTGTGAATGAGCTACTAATCTGACCATACGCGTTTCTAAGCTTTTCATATCCACTTGTAATTGTTGTGTACGCTCATCTAATCGCTGCGTTGTTTGCTCTAGTTTTTTGAAGGATGCTTTGTTTTCAGCTTCGTGACGCTCAAACCAGGCTTTGTTATCCGCCTCATGGCGTTGCAGATTTTTTTCTTGAGTTGCTATTAAAGCTTTTGTTTCTGCTTCACGACGTTGCAGGTTTTTTTCTTGAGTTGCTATTAGAGCTTTTGTATCTGTCTCATGGCGCTCGATCCAATCTTTGGTATTTTTTTCTTGGTTTGCAAGCCAGGCTTTGTTCTCGGCTTCACGACGTTGCGTGTTTTTTTCTTGAGTTGCTATTAGAGCTTTTGTTTCTGCCTCATGGCGCTCGATCCAATCTTTGGTATTTTTTTCTTGAGTTGCAAGCCAGGCTTTGTTCTCGGCTTCACGACGTTGCGTGTTTTTTTCTTGGGTTGCAAGCCAGGCTTTGTTATCAGTTTCTCGACGCTCAAGCCAAGCTTTGGTTTCTCTTTCATGACGCTCAATTGAAGCTGCAGTAGATGCATCAATGCGGTCAATTGAAGCTGCAGTAGATGCATCAATGCGGTCAATTGAAGCTGCAGTAGATGCATCAATGCGGTCAATCATTTTCATACAATTTGCTTCAATCCGATCTGCATTTTTTATAGAATTCTCTTCAACACGGCGAATTTCGGTTTTCAAATCTTGAAAACGTGCTTCTTGAATATTGTCATAGTGTTTGAATTTGGCATCCATTGCAGATTCAAATCGTTTCCAAATCTTGTCCTGCATATTATCAATCTGCACTTTATTATAGGTATTTTGAGATAATGCAAAGCTTAATGCTGCCGCATGAACTTCAGCTTTTTCTACACCTTCACTTTCCAACATCTTGGCATATTTTAATGTATCAAAAAGTACCGCTTGCATCATTTTGCCTTTATTATTAACTTTCAAATAGCATTATAAATATAAAAACCAACTTAATCAATAAATAAATGGGTAATAATTTTATTTTCTTGAAATTAATCGAGCGCTTGGCAAATGGTTTTAAGGAAAGAGTTTAGTTCTGCTGTCGCTTGGGTTAAATCATTTTCATGCTGAGATAATATTTTTATTAATTCAGAACCAATGATAATACCATCTGCAATTTTTGCTACGGCAGCAGCAGTTTGGCTATCTTTTATACCAAAACCGACAGAAATTGGTAAATCAGTGTGTTGTTTTATTTCTACGACTTTTTTAGCAATTGGTTCAATGGTTAAATCCGCCGACCCAGTTACACCTTTTAATGCAACGTAATAAATAAATCCTTGAGCTTTTGCAGTAATCACCTTAATTCTGTCTGAACTAGTAGTAGGTGCTATTAAATAGATTGCGGCAATATCTTGTCGTTGTAACTTTTCCATTAATGGTGATGCGATATCTGCAGGTTGATCGACAACTAAAACGCCATCAACGCCAACATTTTTAATTTGTTCGACAAATTGATCATGTCCAATAATTTCTATTGGATTCAGATAAGTCATTAATACAATCGGTGTGGTTTGATCAGTTTTACGAAATGCTTCAATAGACGCAAGTGTCTGCGTTAAACCTGTACCCTGCATAATCGCTTTATAATAGGCTTGTTGAATCACCACGCCATCCGCAACTGGATCGGAAAAAGGCACGCCAATTTCTAGCATATCTGCACCAGCTTTTACCATGCTATGCATTATTTCGGTCGTTTGGGTAATGTTAGGATAACCCGCTGCTAAATAAGTAATTAAAGCCGTTTTATTTTGCGTTTTCAATTCATTATAACGAGTGTCAATGCGATTCATGTTGTCTCCACATTAATACCATCGTACTTAGCAATGGTATAAATATCTTTATCACCACGTCCAGATAAATTTATTAAAATATTTTCCGGAGTTTTTAGCTTAGCGGCATATTTTTTTGCGTAAGCCAGTGCATGACTGGTTTCAAGTGCTGGCAAAATACCTTCTAGTTGGGTTAAATCATGAAATGCCGCCACGGCTTCGTCATCAGTGACGGCAACGTATTGAGCTCTGCCTAAGGTTTTCAGGTACGCATGTTCAGGACCTTTACCCGGATAATCTAACCCGGCGGAAATAGAATAAGGTTCGATAATTTGCCCCGCCGCATCGGTCATTATATATGTGCGACTACCATGCAATACTCCTTGTTTACCGTCACACAAAGGCGCTGCGTGCTTTCCAGTAGCCAGTCCCCTACCCGCAGCTTCGACACCGATGAGTGTAACTGTTTCATCATCACGAAATGCATGGAAGATTCCCATAGCATTTGAACCGCCACCAACACACGCCATAACAACATCAGGTAATTGCCCAGTTTGTGCTAACATTTGTTGTTTGGCTTCTTCACCGATCACCGCATGAAAATCACGCACCATGGTTGGATAAGGGTGCGGGCCAACGACAGAACCGACAATATAAAAGGTATCGTCGACATGTGCTACCCAATCACGTAAAGCTTCATTGACAGCATCTTTTAAAGTACCTGCACCAGAAGTGACTGGTTTTACTTCTGCGCCCAACAAGCGCATACGATAGACATTAATTGCTTGACGTTTAATATCTTCTGCGCCCATGTAAACGACGCAAGGCAATCCAAAGCGTGCACATACAGTAGCGGTCGCCACTCCATGTTGCCCTGCTCCTGTCTCGGCAATAATGCGTTGTTTGCCCATAGATTTGGCGAGTAATACTTGAGCGAGTGCATTATTTATTTTATGTGCGCCAGTATGATTTAAATCTTCGCGTTTTAAATAGATTTTTGCGTTGCCATAAGCGCTACTAATTCTTTGCGCAAAATATAATGCCGATGGTCGACCAACATAATCATGGAGTAATTTTTTTAATTGCTCATTAAAAGCAGGATCTTTTTGGATTTTTTTAAACGCTTGCTCAAGCTCTAACAACGGTGCAACTAAAGTTTCAGCCACATAACGTCCACCGAATTCACCAAAATAGCCTTGTTCATTAGGTAATTGCATCAGATTAACCTCTAATTTGATCTGCAGTTTTCACTGCTTGCATGAATGCTAGCATTTTAGCATAATCTTTTATACCAGGACTCGATTCTAAACCAGAAGTTAGGTCGACAGCGTAGGGTTTGACCCTTTGTATTGCCATCGCCACATTTGCTGCAGTTAATCCGCCAGCTAATATAATTGGTATTGCAGACTGCGGCGGCACTAATTGCCAGTCAAACGTTTTACCGGTGCCGCCGGGTTGCGTTTGCGTTTGGTTATCGACAAGTAGCGCGTTAGCATTTTTAAATTGCACGGCTATTTCGTCCCAATTCAGGGCTTGAGTGACATTTATAGCTTTATAAAAAGGCCGAGCTAAATTTTCACAAAATTCCGCCGTTTCCTTACCATGAAATTGAATGATATCTAAACCGACTGCCGTATAAATTTTGGCGATCGTTTGTGGATCTTCATCAACAAATACCCCTACCTTATTGACGAACGCGGGTAACTTGGAAACGATATTTTGCGCTTGTGCAATGCTGACATACCTGGGACTTTTTTGATAAAAAATCAGACCGATGGCATCTACACCCAAAGAGACGGCTTGCAGCGCATCTTGTTGACGCGTCATGCCACAGAATTTAACGCGTGTTCGCATCATCTTTAACCTCGAAAAAGCTATTAAGTTTTTTATTCTAGGAAGATAAAAAAAATTACGCAAGCTGTACTTTTAGCAAAATATGCAGCTTGCGAACCTGCTATATAATATCGATTAACTCGACTTCCAACGGCATCGCAATAAATCTATCTGCTATCATGGCAAAACGCTTAGGAGAGTCAGTGACTAAAATTTTAATTTTAACTTGGTCCGCTGATTGCGGGTTTACACAATTATTTTCAACTAAAAAACTCTTGACCACTTGGCTGATTGCTTTGGCGGAATCAATTACAGTAACAGTTTGTGGTATAACCGACTGTATCACTTGATTAAGCAATGGGAAATGCGTACAACCTAGAATTAATGTATCCGGTGCATTAGCAGTTAAAAACATTTCCTGTAGATAATGCTTTGCTACTAACTGTGCCACTTCATCTTGATGAAAGCCTTCTTCGACCAAAGCGACAAATAAACCACACACCTGGGTAGTTATTTTTGCGCCTGGCAAAGCTTTATCTATATTAGATTGATATCCTTTAGAAGAAATCGTCGCTTCAGTGGCAATGACAGCAATATGTTCATTTGAGGTCTTGGCAACTGCTAATTTCACCCCAGGCTCGAGCACACCGATAACTGGAATATCTGGAAAATGTTTTTGCAATTCATCTAAAGCTAGACAAGTTGCGGTGTTACAAGCAACAATGAGCATTTTAATGCCTCTTTTAACGAGGGTTTCACAGATTTGCACACTATAATTGACAACTGTATCAGCACTTTTTGTGCCATAAGGCACTCTGGCCGTATCGCCCAAATAAATAAATGATTCATTTGGCATGGCAGTTATTAATTGTTTTAACACCGACAAACCACCGACACCTGAATCAAACACGCCAATAGGTAAACTTGCTTTTGTCTCCGTTGTCATTTTTTTGCTTAACTCATGATCATTATTAACTGCTGGTAATTTTTATTAATTATATATTAAACACAGAACGACTGCTATGGATTGATTTTATGCTGTACAAAAACCAGCATTACAACTACAAATAATCAAATATCTCAGTGTTTCACTAGGCTGCGCAACCGTTACCAATTCATAAGTGAATGATTATTGGGTTTCACAAATCTTCAACACAACCTACAAAGAACAATTTTGAACAGTTATTGAACTAATTTTAAGCAATGTTTTAATCGTTTTAGGACTCTATCCTTGCCTAATAA
>JBCDIY010000118.1:0-5188 GCA_038748435.1 Pseudomonadota bacterium
ATTGGTTTTATCGATACTAGAATTGTGATAGCAAATCTGAATTAATCATTTTAGCCGTAGAGCAAAATTGGCTTAACATCAATATATAGTTACTTAACTAGTACTTTGATGATGAGGATATTTAATAAGAATTGTCTTCAAGGATAGATTTCTGTCCAGGATATTTTGTTTTTATAGTTTAAATAAAAACGACGATTGCCACCTGCTTGTAAAAACAATACATCGATATTTTCCACTTCGAGTTCAATCACAGAAAAATTTTCATACGCTTGTTCTAATGAAAGTAAATTATTTTCACCTGGCTTTTTTATTTCGCCAGGAATACCTGCTTGTTGATAGCAAACTTTTGACATGGCACGACTTTTAGCCCATTTTTCTTCACAGCTTGAATTGTTAGAATGAATTTCAACTTTACCATACAATTTAATTTGTAATTTATCGGTTGGACTATAAAATAGCATGGTAAGTTTTGGATCGACATGTAACTTCTGCCATTTATAACTACGCTTATCCGTATGAAAAGCACAAAGATGTTTTTCTATATTGACATCTCTTAATACTACAGTAGTTAATTGTGGGACAATATCGAGATAAGCAATGGTTGCGATATGGTATTCTGAATGCCTTGAATGTGCGCCAGTGTATAAACATCGCCAAATTAATGTTTCATCAATTGTATTAGCGTTTAACTTATCCATAAATATTACAAAAATTAATTTAAATCGATAGCATACTCACGCAAAATTTTGAATTCAATGGTCGTTAAGGTATTTTGGTTGGTTGATTTTAGTTTTACTTTTGGTGCCTTACCAGCCTGGTGAGCTTCTAACCATCGACTTGCACATAAACACCAACAATCTCCAGGCCTAAGTCCAGGAAAATCAAACTCAGGTCGTGGCGTAATTAAATCATTGCCTCTGAGTTGACTAAAAAGTAAAAATTCATCAGTTACCACCGCGCAAACTGTGTGAGCACCAAAATCACTAGCATCAGTTTCACAAAGCCCATTACGGAAATAGCCAGTCAGCGGTTTGTGACAGCAAGACTCGAGCTTTTCACCAAATACATTCAATTGAATTTCATTTTGTATATTCATTGTTTAACCTAATTCATTTATATTTTGCTATATCGAAATGCAACTCAATGCGTTACAAATTAATTCACATTGCATCAAGCTGTGACTCCGGTTTGGCTTCATCGAAATACGGTAATGTCATGCAATGCTCATAGATTTGTCGGATGCGTGGAAACGGCTTTAAGCTCACATTGAAACGTATAGCATTAAATACTTGTGGTATTAAACATACATCAGCTAAGGTTGCGGAGTCACCACAACAGTATTTTGCAGATATACTATCTTTAACCATGATTTCAATGGCTGTAAAACCTTTAGTTATCCAATTAGCATACCACAATTTTTTACTTTCTGGCGATACATCCAATACTTGTTTTAGATAAGTTAAAACCCGCAAATTATTTAGTGGATGAATATCACAACAAACAGCTTGTGCAATTGAACGCACAAATGCACGCTTATAAATATCTGCCGGCAAAATTGCTGGCTTATTAAAACATTCTTCCAAATATTCAATGATCGCTAGAGATTGTGTAATAATTTTTTCATCATGAATTAAAGTTGGGACTAACTCCATTGGATTGATTTGTCGATAATTTTCTTTGAATTGCTCGCCTCCACCTTTGAGCAAATGAATAGGCTTAGACTGATAATCTAAGCCCTTAAAATTTAGCACAATACGTACACGGTAAGATGCTGTTGAGCGAAAATAAGTATAAAGTTCTATCATTTATTTGCTTCTTTTAAAAATTAACGATTATTCTCATAACTTACAACTCGTTGCTCAATAGCGCCAAAGATACTTTTATTGTTTTTATTTAACATTTCTATCTTTACTGTATCACCATATTGCATAAAAGGCGTTTTAAAATCACCAAACTCTAATTTTTCTAGCATTCGAAGTTCAGCAATACAAGATGATCCTGCAGAACGGTCCGTATTGGAAACTGTTCCAGAACCAATAATTGTTCCTGCTCCTAAAGAGCGTGTTTTTGCTGCATGAGCGATCAAGGTTGGAAAATCAAAAGTCATATCAACACCTGCATTAGGTTCACCAAACAATTGATTATTTAAATAGCTACGCAGAGGTAAATTGACTTTGTATCCATCCCACTCATCACCTAATTCATCTGGAGTCACGAATACGGGTGAAAACGCACTGGAAGGTTTACTCTGATAAAAACCAAAGCCTTTCTTCATCTCATTTGGCACAAGATTTCGCAGAGAAACATCGTTCACTAAAGCGATAAACAAGATTTTATCTTTTGCAGTTTCTGCCGGACATCCCATGGGAACATCGTTAGTAATCACTGCAATTTCTGCTTCGAAGTCAACTCCCCAGTTGATGTCTGCCACAGCAATAGCCTGATTTGGACCAAGAAAACTATCTGAACCACCTTGATACATTAAAGGATCCGTCCAAAAGTTCTCTGGCATTTCAGCACCACGGGCCTTTCTCACCAACTCCACATGATTGACATAAGCGCTACCGTCAGACCATTGGTAGGCGCGCGGCAATGGTGCCATTAATTCATGGGTATTTAAAGGAAAACCCATAAGTTTTCCTTCATTTAAATCATGATACAGTTTTACAAGCTTTTCAGCGATAAAATCCCAATTATCTAAGACTTGTTGTAATGTTTTTGGCATATTTTTATTATGATATGCATAATTGACTTCACGATTGACAATGATCAATTGGCCATCGCGAGAACCATCATTTATGGTAGCTAATTTCATGTTGAGCCTCTTTTTAAATTATTTTTCTGTTAAAACGCCTCGGGCAATTTGGTCACGTTCTATTGCCTCAAATAATGCTTGGAAATTACCCTCTCCAAAACCTTCATTGCCTTTACGTTGTATAATCTCAAAAAATACCGGCCCCAACATATTATGAGTAAATATTTGCAATAACAACCCACCTTCAGGTGTCGGAGTGCCATCTAACAAGATTCGGTGTTTACGCAAACTTTCTAAATCTTCTTTATGCCAAGGCACTCTTTCAATAATCATATCAAAGTAAGTATCCGGCGTATTTAAAAATTTAATTCCCAAATTTTTAAGGTCTTCTACAGTACGGTAAATATTTTCTGTACTCAAAGCAATATGTTGAATTCCCTCGCCATTAAATTCATCAACAAATTCAGCAATTTGTGATTTATCATCCGTTGGTTCGTTAATAGGGATACGTATCTTGCCACATGGGCTCGTTAATGCACGTGAGATAAGGCCTGTTTGTTGACCTTTAATATCAAAAAAGCGAATTTCACGAAAATTAAATAATTTCTCATAAAAACCTGCCCATTTATCCATTTCACCATGCTTAACATTATGAGTTAAATGATCAATGATTTTAAGCCCAGCACCTGTGTGCTGTGTTTCTTCTGCTTTTTGGTAAATAAAATCAATATCATAAATGTTTTCAGTTGCATACTTATCAATAAAGTAGATAAGGCTATCACCAATACCATAAATTGCATGAATTCTTAACTCACCTTCACCATAGTGACTGTCTTCAAAAGGTTTTGCACCTAATTCAACTGCTCTTTTGAAAGCAAATTCTGCATCCTTAACTCGAAAACCCATGGCACAAGCACCAGCACCATGCTTTTCTGCAAAAGCTTTAGCATGACTATTGGGTTCATTGTTTATAATGAAATTAATTTCGCCCTGACGAAATAACCTGACATCCTTGCTACGATGTTTCGCTATCGCTTTAAAACCAAGATGCTCGAAGTCTTTAATTAATTTACTTGGATCTGGGCTTGCAAACTCAATAAAGTCGAATCCATCAGTTTGCATAGGATTTTCAAAACCATGATTTTCAGACATTGTTTCCTCCTAATTAAGTTTAGTTGAGTAAAAAAATCAGATTAAATTATTTTTTTCGTGCTAAGGTCAGTCCATCACGAATTGGGACGATACTTAAATCAACACGTTGGTCTCGCAATATTTTCTCATTTAGATTTTTAATGACTTTAACTGCTTGTTTAGTATTTTCTGGCTCAATCACACCGCCACTCTGAAATACGTTGTCAATGGCAATCAATCCGCCTGGTTTTATCAGCTGCAAACACGCTTCATAATAATCGTCATATGCTGATTTATCGGCGTCAATAAATGCAAAATCGTAAGTATTTTCTTCGCTGCCAGCCATGATTTCTTTCAATGTATCTAAGGCAGGACCAATACGCACATCAATTTTATGTTCAACTCCTGCTTGACGCCAGAATTTTCTAGCGACTTCAGTAGTTTCAGCATTGGTATCACAAGCTAATATATAGCCATCTTTAGGCAATGCTAACGCAGTAGCTAAGGTGCTATACCCGGTAAACACACCCAATTCAATAGTACGTTTTGCACGCATAAGTTTTAATAACATTTGCATAAATTGGCCTTGTTCTGAGCCAATTTGCATTCTTAAATTGTAATCTTGTGCGGTTTTTTCACGTAGATCTTGTAAAACTTGTGGTTCACGCAAACTTACGCTAAGCATATATTGATATAGTTCATTGTTTAAAAAAACCGTTTTATTTGTCATAATGTCACCATTCATATATAGAATTAGATATCTTTGATTGGTAGAGCTTTGATTATACTCTATGTAATTATTAGAATGTAGGATTTGCTATTTTTGTGCGTAAATATTAACCAAATTAGTGGAGTTTTTTTATGAAAAAGCTAGCAGTAATCGGTAACCCTATAGAATTTAGTCAATCTCCTTATATTCATCATTATTTTTCTAAACTAACTAGTATAAATGTTGAATATAGCAAAATCCAAGTTGAAGAAAGTCAATTTTACCAAACTGTAGAAAATTTTAAGTCTAGCCACGGCCATGGTATGAATGTCACCGTGCCATTTAAGTTAAAAGCTTATCAATATGCAGATAAGCATACTGAATTAGCACAATATGCTAAAGCAGTAAATACCTTACTCTTCGAACCTTCAGGCACAACCATCGGCCATAATACCGATGGCCTAGGGTTAATCAATGATATTAAGCAAAATTTAAATTGGCAAATTGATGGAAAAAAAATTTTAATTTTAGGTGCAGGCGGTGCAGTGCGTGGCATCATTGCGCCACTGATTCAGGAAAACCCAGAACAAATC
>JBCDIY010000119.1:0-5188 GCA_038748435.1 Pseudomonadota bacterium
CGAGTGTGGCAATTTCGTCGTTCAATTGATATTTTTTGCCATTAGCTGCAGTAAAATCGATATTGCGCCGAATAGCCAGTTGTAAATTTAACTGGCCTTGTAGACAATTTTCCCAGGTGGGTGAATTAGCATCTTCAAAATCAGCCATGAAAACCTTAGCACCAGAATTAAGTGCATTAATGACCATTTTTCTATCGACTGGCCCAGTGATCTCGACTCTTCTATCTTGTAGATCCTTAGGTGCAGCAGCAACATGCCAATCACCACCTCGAATAGATTCTGTTGCAGATAAAAAATTTAGTCCTTGCTGATCAATCTCTAACTGGCGTTCTTGTCTTATTTTTAAGCACTCGAGTCGACGTTGATCAAATTTCTTGTGTAAATTGTACAAAAATTCTAATGCAGAATCGTTCAAGACCTTAGTTTGCAATTCTGTGGCAATTTTAGCTTTGACTTGTATATTTTTTTGCATAGTCTACATCCATAAGAAATTCTTAGAATATCATTACCTAATAATTTAATGTACCAAATTCATTAGTTTTTAATTAAAGTCTAGTGTAGCTCAATAAGCTTAGCAATTTCATCGACTTAGTGTGCATAAATTTAACTGTTTATACTTTAAGCTCTTACAAAGTGAATGCAGTTTAAATTCACTCCTGTTATAATGTTTACATTAATTAAACAGTGAGGTGAAATCAATGCGACCAAGTGGTAGAGCAGCCAATCAAATGCGTGAAGTAAAATTTAATCGTCATTATACTAAACACGCTGAAGGTTCAGTTTTAGTCGAATTCGGTGCCACCAAGGTCATCTGCAACGCTAGCGTGATCAATGGCGTGCCGCGTTTTTTAAAAGGCCAAAACCAAGGTTGGCTAACTGCGGAATACGGAATGCTGCCACGATCAACTCATGACCGTATGGACCGCGAGGCATTTCGTGGCAAACAATCTGGTCGTACCTTAGAAATTCAACGCTTGATCGGCCGTTCTTTAAGAGCGACGTTAGATTTAAAAAAACTAGGTGAATTCACCATCATGGTAGATTGTGATGTGATTCAAGCTGATGGAGGTACCCGCACCGCTTCGATCACTGGTGCTACCATTGCTTTAGTCGATGCATTAAGACACATGCAAAGAAATAAACTCATTACCACCGATCCATTTAAACAATTGATCGCCTCTACTTCTGTCGGCATTTATAATGGCGAAGTCATTGTCGATCTAGACTACGCTGAAGATTCCAATGCCGAAACCGATATGAATGTCATCATGACACAAAATGGACAGTTTATCGAACTCCAAGGCACTGCTGAAGGCCATCCATTTAGCGAAGAAGAATTAAACCAAATGTTATCTGTCGCCAAAGACAACATTCAAAAGTTGTTTGGTTTACAATTGGAAGCGTTGCAGTAAAATTTTAATCTTTAAATTCCGATACGACTTGTGATAATACGGTTTTGGCATCGCCAAATAACATACGTGTATTCATTTTATAAAATAATGGATTGACGACATTGGCAAAACCATGCGCCAACGAGCGTTTCACAACAATCACGGTTTTGGCACGATCGACTTCAATGATCGGCATTTTATAAATCGGTGTGCTGGGTTCATCGCGTGCTGCCGGATTGACAACATCATTAGCTCCGATGACTAAACAAACATCTACCATTTCCATTTTTGGATTAATATCTTCTGGTGTAATTAAATATTCATAAGGGACATTCGCTTCTGCCAGTAACACATTCATATGCCCTGGCATCCTACCAGCAACAGGATGAATCGCATAGGCGACTTGGGTGTTATGCTGGATTAATAAATCCCCCAATTCACTTACTACATGTTGCGCTTGTGCAACCGCCATACCGTAACCTGGTACCACCACAACTTGATTAGCTGCTTCTAGTAGATAATAAGCATCTTCCACAGAAACTGGGCGTGTCTCGCCTATGGTTTCTTTAATTTCCGTAAACGCTTTTTGTTTATGTGTTCCCATACCACCAAACATGACATTTGCAAGCGACCGGTTCATGCCTTTACACATGATTTGCGTTAATATCACACCACTTGCACCGACTAACGCACCGGCAACGATAAGCATGGAATTCATAATCACAAACCCCGTAAATGCGGCAGCCAAACCCGAAAGACTATTCAATAATGCAATCATCACCGGCATATCGGCACCGCCGATTGGCATCACCGTAGTTACTCCAAGAACTAATGCTAAGATCATAACGATAATAAATAACGAGTAATCCCAATTGGGGAACCAAGAAAAAATAAAAAATATACCCGCAGCAATCGCTAGCAACATAATAAACAAATTAATAATAAACTGCCCAGGTAAAACATAAGTCCTTTTTAATGATTCAGCTAATTTTAAAAAAGCGATAAAACTGCCTGAAAAAGTTACCGCACCGATCGCGGCGGAAAGAAATATTGCAACCAAAGTTCCGATAGGATTTGCAACGGCATAAAACTGTGACCATGCAACCAGTAAACTCGCCAAACCACCCAAGCCATTCATGATCGCGACCATTTGTGGCATTGCTGTCATGGCAACTAAACGTGCGGTAATAAATCCTAATACCGAACCGATTATAATTCCTATGACAATCCATTCATAAGTTAAAATGCTGGTTTCAAATAGTGTCGCGACAACCGCAACTAACATACCGATAGCAGAAATTAAATTGCCCTTTCTCGCGGTTTTTACCGAGCTTAAATATTTTATGCCTAAAATAAAACAAGCGGCAGCAAAGACATAGATGACAATAATGATATTATCCATAAATTTATTTCTTATGTTTAAACATACGCAACATGCGTTGTGTCACTAAATAACCACCGACAACATTGACAGTCGCAGCGATAACCGCAATTAAACCAAGTATTCTTAAAAACAAATCATCTGCTATTAGCCCACCACCAGCAATCGTCATCGCACCGATGATTGTGATACCAGAAATCGCATTAGTACCTGACATTAATGGTGTATGTAATGTTGACGGTACTTTAGTAATCAATTCAACACCAAGAAAGATCGCAATGATAAAAATAAAAAATAATAAAATGACACTTTCAAACATAATTTTTAAGCTCCATTAAATTCTTGATGGATAATTTTTCCAGCAAAAGTCAAACAGGCAGACTGTAAAATTTCATCTTGTAAATTCCATTGCATTTGTTTTTCTTCTGGTTGATAAAAGTATTTAATCAAATTAAAAATATTATTGGCGTAAAGCTCACTGGCATCCCGAGCAACATAGCGAGACAATTCACTAAAACCAATAATTTTTATGCCGTTGTAATCGATAACTTGATCTTTTTGTGCTTTAGCCACATTGCCACCGGCCTTTGTTGCCAAATCAACGATTACTGTGCCAGAAGATATTTGTTCTAACATTGCAAGCGTTATCAATTGCGGTGCAGTTTTGCCAAATACTAATGCGGTGGTGATGATAATATCTGCATTAGCACAGGCTTTAGTCATCATTTGTTGTTGTTGCGCTAATTGCTCGATGGTTAACGCTTTGGCATAACCTTGCTTAGTTTGCTCCATCGCACCTAAATCTATTTTTAAAAATTGCGCACCTAAAGATTTTACTTGTTCTTCTACTGCAGGCCTAACATCATAGGCAATAACTTGTGCACCTAAACGTTTAGCAGTAGCAATTGCTTGTAGTCCAGCAACACCCACACCAATCACGAAAACTTTAGCAGGTGCAATCGTACCTGCTGCCGTCATCATCATGGGTAAAACTTTTTCGCTATATTCACAGGCTTGCAGCACACTGGCATAACCGGCTAAATTTGCTTGGGAACTTAATGCATCCATAGGTTGCGCCAAGGTACTACGGGGCAATAATTCAAGACTAATCAAATTAATGTGTTGCTCGGCTAATTCAGTGAGCAATTCTGGTCGTTGAAATGGATTAAAAAAACTAATATGCCAAGTATTTTGTGGAAATTTATTAACTAGCGATTTTTCCGGCAAATTCAATCCAATTGAAATATCTATTGGTGCAGTTATTTCAGAGAACTCTTGAATTATTTTCGCGCCAGCATCGGCGAAAGCAGCATCACTTATGCTTAAAGATTGACCTATACCGGCTTGAACGGCGATGTCAAAACCAAGCTGACAATATTTTTTTACTGTCGCTGGCATAATCGCAATGCGAGATTCATCGGCATCTGCATTTTTTGGTACAAAAACAAGCATCGATTGCTATTCCATTTAGATTTATTTTTCCTAAAATAACCGATTCACAATTCAGTGTATCATGCGCAATTAAATTTGAATAGCATTAGCAATGACTAGATGATAACATTTTTAAATTTATAATCAGATCGAAAAACACAATATTGTGAATTCTGTTTTAATACATGCTTAAGATAATAACCTGACAAATCATACATTGACTTATAACGTAAATATTTTATTTTATCATCTGCAGTTAATTTTTTTATTAATTTTAATGGCTGCAATAATAACAAACGCCACATCGCCTTGCGGCGCTTTTTACGAATTAAAAACTTTACTTCTTTTGCAGAATAATGTTTGCGCAAAAAAACATATAAACCATTTTCTTTACGTAGCTTGACTTGATAATAATTTTTTTTCGAAATAGTAACGCCACCTTGATGACGCACAACAACATTCGCGCAGTGCCCAATTTCATAACCTGCTTTCCTAACGCGTAAAGAAATATCAGTATCTTCACAGTAAACAAAATAATCTTTATCAAAACCATCGATTTGACGATAAATTTCCCGTGGAAATAACATGATTGCACCAAAAACCCAAGCAATTTCTCCTGGCAAATTAGTAAATTTTCCTTTTACATGTCTTTCACCGGGATAAACTAGTTTCTTTGGGGTTTCTAGATCATTGCCATAGGCAAGAATTTTTGCTCCGATCAAACCGTAGTGCGGATTGTTTTTTGCAAAATCCACTAATTCTGCTAAACCATTTTCTGATTCAAATTCCGCATCAGGATTTAACAGACAGTAATATTTGCCTTGGGCAATTTTCGCTGCTTGATTATTTGCAATGCCGAAACCTAGATTGGTTTGATTAGCAATTAACGTCATTTGTTTGCTATAACGGTTGAAATATTTCAAGCTATCGTCGCTACTGGCATTATCAACAACGATTAATTCAAATTCAATGCCTTGTTGTTTTA
>JBCDIY010000120.1:0-5183 GCA_038748435.1 Pseudomonadota bacterium
CATCTTGGCCACCGACGTTGTGTACATACATAATCGGAATTTTGTTTTCATGAATACGTTGCAGCATTACTTTTTCACGTTCTTTTAATTTAAATATATCAAACGGTGAAGCGTTGATGCTAATAACCAGTTGTGCGCCAGCTTTTTGGCAATTTTTTATGGGTTCTTCAAACCAAAGATCTTCACAAATGACAAGGCCGATGGGGCAACCTTTATGTTTAAAAATACAAGTTTTTTCGCCTTTGGTAAAATAACGTTTTTCGTCAAAAACACCATAATTAGGTAAGATTTGTTTGAAGTATTGTTGTATTATTTTACCTTGGCTAAAAATGCTTGCGGCATTATAAATCTTTTCACCGATTTTTTTTGGATGCCCTAAAATCACAGTGATTTTATGTTTGCTGCTGATGATTTCTTGCAATGCTTGTTCATAAGCTTGATGAAAATCTAGACGGGTTAAAAGATCTTCTGGTGGATAGCCAGTTAATGCCAATTCAGGAAAGACAATAATATCAGCAGCGAGTTCGTTTTCTGCGCTGTTAATCGCTTCGAGAATGATATTTTTATTATTCTCAAGATTACCTACAGTAAAATTTAGTTGTGCCATGACGATGCGTATGTCAGACATCGGTTCTCCCAAGTTGATTTGCATTGATAATTTTGTTTAGGATTATAGCATTTCTTTATCTAATATTGTCATCATCGATAGTTTTTGTAATAATCTGCAACTGATAGAACTTATGCAAAACGTGCTTATGACTACTACGGCAACCAAACAGTTTATTTTACAACAAATGGGTATCGATTTATGGCAGCAGCGTCGTTATGTTGAACAAAAATCTGTCGAAACCCACCAAGCTCCACAACAATCAATGCAAGAATCTTTGCAGTTGTTACAACAGAAAGTCAGCAAATGTACCTTATGCGCTTTGCATCAAAGTCGAACACAAACGGTCTTTGGTGTCGGTAATCCAAACGCCGATTTAATGATTATTGGTGAAGCGCCAGGTATGAATGAAGATAAACAAGGCAAACCCTTCGTTGGTCGTGCTGGCCAATTATTGACACAAATGTTATATGCCATCGGCTTACAAAGGGAATCGATTTTTATTGCCAATGTTTTAAAATGTCGGCCACCACGCAATCGTGATCCGCAAGCAGACGAAGTCGCAACCTGTACACCTTATTTAAATCAACAGATAGAATTGATTAAACCTAAGCTCATGGTTGCAGTAGGGCGCATCGCAGCGCATTATTTGCTTCAATCGACCCTCTCCTTAAGTCGCTTACGTAAGCAAGTACACCAATATGGTAGTCAAAAAACGCCGTTGATCGTGACTTATCATCCAGCTTATTTACTCCGATCGCCGGTAGAAAAACGTCGAGCTTATGGTGATTTACTCTTTATTAAACAGCACTTAGATAGTTTGTCGTAGATTATTGAACCGTCCTCCACTTTTTTTTTCAAAGATGTTGTTGTGTAATACAATAAAAATATTCCCGCTTTTTTCCAAAAAAAGAGTTAGAGAGGATTTGACACTGATATTTTGTTGTAGATTATTAAACCGTCCTCTGCTTTTTTTCAAAGATGTTGTTGTGTAATACAATAAAAATATTCCCGCTTTTTTCCAAAAGGAGGGTTAGGGAGGATTTGACAATATACGGTTGAGAAGTCATATGCATAAATCGGATCTGTCATCCCCGCGAATTAACTGATCTCTACGAATTTGGTCATATTTTATGCTAGATTGTTAATATTGAGCCATAAAAAGGGAAAAAACAATTAAGCTAACTTGTTGATTTAACCTGGTCAAAATAAGCGAATTGTGCTATATTAAATCTATACTGTGTCATATTTGGATACAATAAAAACGACAAAGGAATTTCCCTTGGCAGTTAGAATTATTTGCAGGGTAATATGTTAACTTGAGGCTACCATTTCATCTCCAGCGGATTTATCTCCAACTAATCTCTCGAAAACATAAGGTGATTTAATTGAAGGTATGGTAGTATAGATTGAATCAGAAATAATTTAACTAAATAAGAAAACTAAAAAAGAAATTTGAATTTAGGAGTATAACTACGTGATTGCAACCTTAAAGAAGTTTTTTGCCAAACTAATCTCGTTACCAGTCAGCCTGTTAGATGAGAAACCAAAATGGGATGCGCCACCACCTAAAAACCCAGAGCAACTTGATTGGGCTTCTGCAATTCCCTTCGCATTTTTAAATTTCTCAGTTTTATTTGTATTTCTTGTTGGCTTTAGTCCTATCGCACTTATTTTAGCCATCGTTTTTTATTTTTTACGTATGTTTGCAATTACTGGTTTTTACCATCGCTATTTCTCCCATAAAACTTTCAAAATGAATCGCTTCTGGCAAGCATTCTTTGCTATCTTAGGAGTGACTGCAGTACAAAAAGGGCCTATTTGGTGGGCAGCTCATCACCGTGAACACCATTTATACTCTGATAAGGAAGGTGATATGCATTCTCCAGTTCAAGGTGGTTTTTGGGATGCGCATATTTTGTGGATTTTACGTCAAAAAAGCTTTTCTTTTAATAAAGACAGAGTCAAGGATTTGATGAAATTTCCTGAGTTGGTTTTCATCAGTCGTTTTCATCGAGTCATCGTTATACTATTTTTTGTATTACTCTACTTTCTAGGGGTTGGTTTAAATTTCTTCTTCCCTTCATTAAATACTTCAGGTGCGCAAATATTAGTTTGGGTGGGTTTGGTTTCAACCGTGTTTAATTACCACTGTACTTACGCAATCAATTCTCTAACGCATATGATGGGACGACGACGTTATAAAACTACAGATAATAGCCGAAACAGTTTTTTAATTTCGTTATTTACTATGGGTGAGGGTTGGCATAATAATCATCACTACTGCCCAACGACAGTGCGCCAAGGTTTTCATTGGTGGCAAATTGATTTCTCTTACTATGGCTTAAAATTGTTAGAGAAAATGCACATCGTTAAAGACTTACGTATGCCACCAGCGCATGTTTATAGTGAAAAGAATCCAGATTTAATTAAATCTGCAGTACAAAAACCTGAGCCAGAGTCTACAACAATTAAAAAGCCCGTCACCGATTCAGCTTCTAATTGATTTCATCTTGTATTTAAATTGCATATAAAATCCCCTGTGAAGGGGATTTTTTTTATTATCTTGCTGTCAATCAAACATAAAGCGTATTATAAATAAGGAATAAAATAATTTAAGGAAATGACGATGACAAAATGCATCAAACCGGATGATATCGGTTGGGTATCGGCTTATATCATGGTTCAAGACGTCGATAAAGCGGTAGATTTTTATCAAAAGGCCTTTGGGTTTACTCTAAGAGAAAAAGCACCGGGTGATGATGGTAGTACCTGGCATGCATCGATGTTATACCAAGATAATACTATCATGTTTGGCAAAATGGGCGCCTGGGGCAGCAAAACTCAGCCGCCGGTAGTTTCTGGTGTTGATTCAGCGATGAATTTGTACGTCTATGTGCCTGATATCGATAGCTTTTATCATCAAGCTTTAGAAAATGGTGCTAAATCAATCATTGCCCCAGAAGATGCATTTTGGGGTGATCGTATGGCGAGTTTGCAGGATTTAGATGGTTATCAGTGGGTTTTTGCCACAGCAGCCGAAGACCAGCTCAGCTAAAATTAACCTCATGAGACGAATAAAATATGTCGTAATTAGCTTATTGGCCTTACTGTTGCTTGCTTGCCAGGATAAACCTTTAAATAATCCTCACAAGCAAGGTTTAGCCGCGAAAAAAGTCTTTTTTAGTTCCTTTAGTGAACAGCCGAAAACGTTAGATCCTGCACGTTCCTATTCAGTTAATGAAGCTATTTTTACCGGTCAAATTTATGAACCACCATTACAATATCACTATTTAAAAGAACCCTATGAGTTGGTGCCATTGACCGCAGCAAGCATGCCTACACCAAAATTTTATGACGCCAATAAACAACTATTACCTGATAATGCCGACGAAAGCAAAATAGCTTATAGTGTTTATAGGATTACAATTAAACCTAATATTTATTACCAGCCGCATCCCGCATTCGCTAAAGATGAAAAGGGCAAGTATTGGTATCATCAGCTAACACCGAAGCAAGTTAATCGCTACAATAAGTTAGCTGATTTTCGACATACTGCAACGCGAGAGCTGACTGCGGCTGATTATGTTTATCAAATTAAACGCTTGGCGCACCCTAGCGTGCAATCGCCGATTTTCGGTTTGCTCGGTCATTATATTTTAGGTTTGCATGATTATGCCAAGCAATTACAGGCAGCACAAACTAAAACGAATAAACAAACATTTTTTGATTTGCGTGATTATCCGTTTGTAGGCGCTAAAGCATTAGACCGTTATACCTACCAAATTACTTTAAAAGGGCATTATCCACAGTTTGTCTATTGGCTAGCCATGCCTTTTTTTGCACCAATTCCCTGGGAAGCCGATAAATTTTATTCGCAGCCGGGTATGCGAAAAAACAATATTACTTTTGATTGGTATCCGATAGGTACCGGTGCTTATATGTTGACGGAGAATAATCCGAATAAGCAAATGATAATGCAACGTAATCCAAATTTTCATGCAGAATTTTATCCAACCAGTGGTAGTGATAAAGATAAAAAACACGGGTTATTAAAATCTGCTGGTAAGCGTTTGCCATTTATCGATAGTTACGTTTTTTCCTTGGAAAAAGAGAGTATTCCACGCTGGAATAAATTTTTGCAAGGTTATTATGATCAATCAGGTATAGGCTCAGATCAATTTGATCAAGCAATTAATCTCGACGTCCAAGGTCAAGCCGAATTAAGCCAAGCGATGCAAGCCAAACAAATCCATTTAAATACTTCCGTCACCGCAGGGGTTTTTTTTCTTGGTTTTAATATGTTAGATCCAGTCATCGGTGGCAACAGTGAACGCGCGCGCAAATTACGTCAGGCGATATCTATTGCGATCAATTATGAAGAATTCATCGCGATTTTTCTCAATGGTCGGGGTATTATCGCGCAATCGCCGATTCCACCAGATATTTTTGGGTATCGAACCGGTCGTGCTGGGATGAATCCTTATGTTTATGATTGGATTAATGGCAAAATTGTTAAAAAACCATTAAGCACAGCAAAAAAATTGTTACGTCAAGCCGGTTTCCCTAACGGTAG
>JBCDIY010000121.1:0-5174 GCA_038748435.1 Pseudomonadota bacterium
CCTAATCGCGCTAGATAAATTAAAAACTTGCTTGGTCTAAATTGTCTTTGAATATGCGAACTTGTTAACAACACATAGTTTAAATAAGCAAAGATAGGTGCCATTAGAAAAGCAGTGGTTGTTGCAATATCGATTAAAACAGTCATCTTAGTTAAAAAGAAACGCGTAGTGACTGCTGCTATGATCAATATAATTGTTAAGGATAACCAATATATTTGTGTATTTATAGGCTTAGATTTTGCATTGATTAATTTCAGTGCAGCGCAAATACTCCGTGGGTAGGCATCCAATACGGTTAATGTGGTACTGAACATGGTGGCAAATGCAACAATCACAATAATCGGTTTACTCCAAGCACCAATATGAATGGTATATAAATTCACGAACTGCTCAGTAAACTTTATGCCCGAACTAGCGAAACTTTGCATCATGCCGTGCATTACTAACGCACCTAACAATACGAAAATCACTGCTAAAATTGCTGTTCCAATGTAGCCAACATTAAAATCAACTAACGCTGATTTAAGTGTGGGTTGCTGCTGGCCTGAATCACGATTGGCTTCGCCCCATAAAGTCAACCAGACAGAAGCTTCAACCGGTGCCGGCATCCAGCCGACTAAAGCAATAATGAATGCCAAACTCGATAGATTTAATACCACTGAGGAATGATGGGGTACTGCAAAACCAGTATGCGATATGGTTAAAATCAATGCTAGACAGGTTGCCACTGTTAAAATAATTAAAAGTAATTTGATCAATAAATCTAACAAGCGGTAATGGCCTAATAGCAAAATAGCTGCACATACGAATAAAATTACAATCTCAAAATAAAATGGCGAAATTCCAGGCGCAATAAAGTAAGCTAAAATATTTGCAGCTACAAAACTCACCGCCGAAAGTGTTGGAACAGCAGTAATCAAAGTAGAGATTAAAAATGCATATAAAGCCAGTGGATGCAATTTTTCATAGCCATGCAATAAATTTTTACCTGTCATGGCAAAATAGCGTTGGCCAAATTCAAAGAACGGGTATTTTAAAAGATTTGCCAAAATAACCACGGGTAATAATTTCAAGCCATAATCTGCTCCCGCTCGAGTTGATTGAACTAAGTGGGAACCGCCGATTGCCGTAGCAGCCAAAACAATACCTGGACCGAATATACTTAATAGCTTGTTTAATTGCTTCATTTACACCTGATTGTGAATTAAATGCCTAACCATCAATTGTTGAAATATTCTACAGTAAAAATTTCTTTATTGATACTATCTCACAATTCACTTATTTTTTGCTATTTTTATTAGATGTGGCTGACATTGCGCTATAAATCAAAAATTGACCTGTCATTCCGGAAATTTTGGATAGGGACATCCAAAAATGTCCGGAACCTAGTGTGGATTGAACGAAATAAGGACGTTTCCCATGATATATAAACCATGTTTATATCTAGTTTTTACATTATTTATACTTTCTTACGCTTTTTCTGCAAATGCTAAAGAAGTCGCACTTACCATTGATGATTTACCTTTCGTTGGTAACGCACACCAAAATCCTGGAAAATTACGTCGCGAAAATAAACGCTTTAGAATGATCTTAGAAATTCTTAAAAAGGAAAATGTGCCTGCAACAGGTTTTGTCGTCGCTAATAGTATTGAAAAAGGACAATGGCAGCTTCTAGAAGAGTTTCAACGCTCAGGTAATTTGATCGGTAATCATAGCTATTCACATCCTAACTTTAATAGAATTTCGGCGACAGCAGCCATAGACAATATTAAACGTGCTGATGAAATTCTTGTGCCATTGTTATCCAAACCCAAATACTTTCGCTATCCTTTTTTAGCAACGGGGAAAAATTGCGAGGAATACACTAAAATCAAAGATTACTTAGTTACAAATAACTATATCGTTGCCCCAGTCACGATTGATAGTAAAGATTTTCGTTTTAATTATCAATTTTTAAATATTCCGTGGCGCAAACGTAAAGCTTACCTCAATAGTTTTCGGCGTCGCTATATTGGTTTTATCATGAGCCAAACGACTAGAGCAGAAAGAAAAGCCATGAAACAGGTGAATCGTCCTATTAAACAAATTCTTTTGATCCATATGAATACTCTCAATGCTTACGCATTACAAGATATTATAAAAAGTTTTCGTAAGCGGGGTTATCGGTTTATTACTTTAGAAGAAGCTTTAACAGACCCTTATTATAAAGAGAAAAATGGTCTTTTATTACAAACACAGCACCGTTGTGATACAACCACAGAATTAACAGATGCGAGTAAAAGCGAATAAGCGTTTGTAGATAAAATTATGCATATCTTCTTAAAGCAAACGCCAGTAATGGATCAAGCACGCGGTACTGATTTAATTTTAAACTTGGTATAGCTTCATCCTGCTTTTTAACTATGTATAACATATCTTTTTCATAAAGTGATCTGACACTTTGTCTAACGCTAGAATAAGCGATGGGTACTAGATGTAAAAATCTTTGTCCAGTAATTTCTGTGATCGGGTTAATTGCTAAAGCTTTTAATACGATTTGTTGATTGTTTGTTAATTTTTCTAATTCCGCAATCAGCCTTCTTTCTTCAATTTCATAGCATTCTAACCAGGCGTTAGTTACTATATCTACATTAGGTAAAGTTTTATTTCTCCAGACTCTATCGCAGAGCAAATTAACATAAAATGGATGCAGCTCAGTATAATTTATAATTCGATTAAAGACAGTTTTTGGTAATTGCTTGTTCCATTTTGATTTTGCAGCATCTTGCAGATATTGCCAATAATCATTGGAACTCATGCGCTCTAATTGAATTTTTTCACATAACATATATAGTGGCATCGATTTATCATCAAATAACTCCAATAATAAATGACGATTACTGCCAGAAAAAATAAAAACTACGTCTGAAGTTTCCTGCGCAACATGTCTGATTGCACCTTGGATTGCTTTAGAATTTTGCGCATTAGCAATATCTTGAAACTCGTCGATGAAAAAAATCACTTTTTTTTGCTTCTCTTTGCTTAATTTTGCCAACCCACATAAAGCGGTATAAATCTGATCTACTGGATCAAACATGCCAGCTGTATATGAAGTTTCGATGCTAAAATGTTTTGCAGCCAAAGTAACTTTAAAATTTCTGAATATTCCCTGGATAAAATCAAGAAATTTTTCTCGCGCTGGAATAATTTGTGAAACCACATTAGCAATGCCTGTCAATATACGTTTAGTCACTGCTTTATCATCGTGAGCTAAAAACAAATCGATGGTAACGAAAGGTTTTTTAATTTCTTTCGCCACTTTATGCACTAAACTTGATTTTCCATAACGTCGCGGTGACACTAATACACTATGTCGTGCTTTTAATATATTATGCTTAAGCAATTCACGCTCTTTAGCGCGATTACAAAATTGGTCACCCAAGGCTAATTTTAAAGGAAAATAATCTTGCATTACATATCTTAGTAAGTTATGGCATATGAGTAATAGCATATCATATGCTATGCTGATATGCTACTATTCATATGCCATACAGCTTGAGATTCTTTAACTTATTAATTCTAAATGATTTTTACCTATTAAAAACGCTGATGCAAAATAAAATAACATGTATGATATACTCTTAAAATGATGAATCAACTCGCAAATGCCTTAAGCCCTTATCTATTACAACATAAAGACAATCCCGTTCATTGGTATGAATGGCGGGAAGAAGCTTTTCTGCAAGCTAAAAATCGAAATGTACCGATTTTACTTTCCATCGGTTATGCTTCTTGTCACTGGTGCCATGTGATGGCTCATGAAAGTTTCGCTGATAAAAAAACTGCGGATTATCTTAATAAACATTTTGTCTGCATCAAAGTGGATAAAGAAGAACGTCCTGATATCGATGCAGTATACATGCAATATCTTATTAACATGACAGGCCAAGGCGGGTGGCCGCTGACCATATTTTTGATGCCGGAAAAGCAACCATTTTTTGGAGGTACTTATTTTCCTAAACAAGCTGCTCACGGTCAAATTGCATTTTTAGATTTATTAGAAAAAATTGTTGACCTTTGGCAAAACCGCAAACAAGAATTATTACAATCTGCTGCAGAAATAACCGAATATTTAAATCAAACACCGAACAAAACAACCACAGCAAGCATAATATCATTGAGGCAGATTAAGTCGAGTTATGAAACATTAAAACAATTTTTAGATTTCGATGATGGTGGAATTACCGGCGCACCGAAATTCCCACAAATTCCATTATTCTCTTCTGTCTTTTTATTAGGGACAATGATCCAAGATAATGATTTATTGCAAGCTTGCAACACTACGGCAATTAAAATCTGCCAAGGCGGGATTTATGATCACTTAGCCGGCGGGTTCGCACGCTATAGTACAGACACTCAATGGATAGTCCCGCATTTTGAAAAAATGCTTTACGACAATGCATTAATTATCGATTGGTTAAGCACACTATATGCTTATCAACCCAATGAACTCTTTTATCAGCGCATTAATCAAACGATAAACTGGCTAGTCAAAGAAATGAAATTAAAAAATGGTGCTTACGCTAGTGGTCTAGATGCAGATAGCGAAGGTGTTGAAGGTAAATTTTATCTCTGGGATTGGCAAGAATTAACAGAAATTCTTGCTGGCGACTTAAATTTCTTTGCTGATTATTATGGATTGTCTGCAGCCGGGAATTGGCATGGAAAAAATATATTACGTCAAAACCATAAAAATGAGAGTAAAATCGACATTAAAAAGCTAGACTTATTAAAAAATAAATTACTCAAACAAAGAAACAAACGAACTAGACCACAACGCGATGACAAAATTATTTTAGATTGGAATGCTTTGCTCGTTTCTGCTCTAGTTAAAGCAAGTCGGGTTTTTAATCAACCTACTTGGTTAGAATATGCAAAAAAACTATATGACGCATTAAAAGCTATTTTATACAAAGACCAACAATGGTACCATGCTTTTCGCGCGCATAAATATCAACAACAATTATTTATAGAAGATTATGCCAATGTAATTCAAGCTTGTATTCATCTCTATTGTGCAACCGGCAATACGTCTTATTTAAACGAAGCTGAATTATACTTGGAACAAGCCAATGAATTATTTCTTAACAAAGATAACCATATTTTTCATCAAATTCCAACTACACAAAAAGAAC
>JBCDIY010000122.1:0-5096 GCA_038748435.1 Pseudomonadota bacterium
ATAAATAGGATCTTTCTTCTCCACGTAAGCAATGTTGTTGCATAAATAGGATTTGTCATTGTCGTGCGAGTGACGTTGTTGCATAAATAGAATTTATCATCATACAAAAAATTCTGCTATGGCTTATCAATTCAAGGACTGAATTTTTTACCGTATTCTAGGCAAAACAGAATGGCTAGATTTTTATTTATTAATATTTATTCATGAGAGCTAAGTCGCGAGAAAATAATGAATTATTGGTTAATGAAATCCGAACCTGAAGCTTATAGTATCGATGACTTGATGAATGAGCCGGAAAATTTTACCGCATGGGATGGAGTACGAAATTATCAGGCGCGGAATATGTTACGTGATGCCGTGAAAGCTGGAGATTTGGCGTTTTTCTATCATTCTAATTGCAATGAACCAGGTATTATGGGTATAATGAAGGTGGTTAAGTCTGCTTACCCAGATTTTACCGCCTTTGATAAGAAAAGCCCGAATTACGATCCAAAAAGTGATGCAGCTAATCCACGTTGGTATGTTGTGGATGTCCAATTTGTACGCAAATTAAAACGCAATATCACATTAAAAGAAATTAAACAGTCGAAACAACTTAGCGCTTTGCAACTTGTTAAAAAGGGAAATCGATTATCGGTTATGCCGGTGACAGACTCGCAATGGCGTAGTATTTTAGATTTGGAGTAAAAACAATGAAAAAATATTCAAAATATATTTATTTTCTGCCTTGGTTCATTTGTGCGCTTGGGGCGTTATTTTATGCTTATGAATACTTTTTACGAGTTACACCAAGTGTGATGACATCACAATTATCTGATACGTTTAAAATCGATGAAGCTGGATTGGGTAATTTATCCGCCTGTTATTATTATGTTTATACGCCAATGCAGTTAATTGTTGGTGTATTAATGGATCGCTACGGCCCTAGACGTTTATTGACTATGGCAACATTGTGCTGTGTTATGGGTTCTATCTTATTTGCCGCAACAGATAATTTGCTAATTGCTGGGCTCGGTAGGATTTTTATTGGTTTTGGTTCGGCATTTGCATTTGTTGGTGTATTGAAACTCGGTACTATTTGGTTACCACGCCGGGTATTTGCAACCTATGCTGGTTTAGCAACCGCCTTGGGTATGCTCGGCGCTGCATTTGGAGAAAATGCTTTAACCAGATTGGTTTATTTAGTTGGCTGGCGAGAAACCGTTTTTATCTCGGCATTTTTTGGTGTATTTCTGGCCGCATTAATTGGCTTTTATGTGCGTGATCAAGCGCTGGATAAGCATGGTAAAGTAATTAAATCAGCAAACCTAGATTTCGAGCAAATCATTACCGCACTAATAAAAATAATTAAAAAACCACAAATGTGGTTTATCGGTGCCGTTGGTGCACTTATGTATCTTGGAGCTTCGGCTATCGCTGAGCTTTGGGGCAATCCTTATTTAGAGCAAGCGCATGGATTTACCGCAACTCAAGCCGCGTTTGCCTCTTCATTGATTTTCATTGGCTATGCCGTCGGTAGTCCAACGGTGGGTTGGATTTCAGATAAAATTAAACGTCGTACTTCACCGTTGGCAGTTTGTGCATTAATTGCAGCGGCATTATTCTCAGTGCTCATTTATGTACCGCACTTGGCATTTGCTAGTATTTGTTTACTAATGTTTTTATTTGGCGCATTCTCTGGTGCACAGCCGCTGGTTTTTGCCTTGGGCAAAGAATTAAATTCACAAAAATTCGCTGGTTCTTCATTGGCATTTACCAATATGGCAGTGATGTTAAGTGGTGTCGTGTTGCAGCCATTGATTGGTTATGTTTTAGATAAACTTTGGGTCGGCTTGCATACACCAGGCGGAGCGAGATTATTTGATAGTCATGATTGGATGATTGCCTTATCTTTGGTGCCGATTTGTTATGTCATTGCTGCTATTATTGCTAAATTTATAGTCAAAGAAACTTTTTGTAAAGCTAAAGAGTCAAGTATTGTTGAACGGATTTCAACGCATCGGGATAATATAGCTAAATTTAGTGCAAGTTAATTACTAATAATCAATGTAGATGATTGCACTAGCACCAGTAGCAATTGGTAACCAGTGTGCAGCGCAGTGAGACACTGGGTAAATAAATTTGTTGGAATAAAAAAATATGATAGGACGCATACAAGGTAAATTAATTTTAAAAAAACCGCCAGATTTATTAATCGACGTCAATGGCTTAGGCTATGAAGTTCAAGCTTCCATGCATAGTATTTATCAATTGCCCGAGTTAAAGCAAATTATCACCTTATTTACCCATCTAATTGTACGTGAGGATAGCCAGACTTTATTTGGATTTGTAACTGAACAAGAGCGTGATTTTTTTCGTCAATTAATCCGCATCAATGGTGTTGGGCCAAAACTGGCGTTAAGCATTTTATCCAGTTTATCACCGAATGAATTAGCTAATGTGGTTGTCAGTAATGATCTTGCAAGTTTAAAAAAAATTCCTGGCGTAGGGAAAAAAACTGCAGAGCGATTATTGATTGAAATGCGTCATAAGTTTAAAGATTTAAACAATACGGATGCTAATCAAATGATCACCGACAATGTTGCAAATCCAAGCAATCGTGTAGAGGTTGAAGCGGTTAGTGCACTTATTTCTCTGGGTTATAAACCTCAAGACGCCAGCCGTATGGTGACAAAGCTTTTTCAACCTGAATTAACCGTTGAAGAGATTATACGGCTAAGCTTACGTGAAGCGGTGAGTTGAATTTTTATTCTTACGTTTACAAAAAAATGCTACTTTGCCACAATAAGCTAACATGATTAACAAATAATGTAATGCTTCCACCTAGGTGGTGTTCCATAGTAAATGTAGGTTGGGTTGAGCCTAGCGAAGCCCAACATAAATGTCTATCCATCAACAAGGTAATCCAATGCAAGAAGAGCGAATTATAGACGCCGAAATCAAAAGCAATGAGATACAAGTCGATAGAGCGATTAGGCCGCTCAAACTCGATGACTACATTGGTCAGCCTGCAGTGCATGAGCAAATGGCAATTTTTATCGATGCTGCAAGAAAGCGCCAAGAAGCCCTGGATCATGTATTAATTTTTGGGCCACCTGGACTTGGCAAAACCACTTTGGCAAATATCATTGCCAACGAGATGGGAGTGCAATTAAAGCAAACTTCAGGCCCTGTGCTGGAAAAAGCTGGCGATTTGGCGGCATTACTCACCAATTTAGAAGCTAAAGATGTGTTATTTATCGATGAAATCCATCGTTTGAGTGCGGTGGTAGAAGAAATTCTCTATCCGGCTATGGAAGACTTTCAATTAGATATCATGATAGGCGAGGGACCAGCAGCGCGTTCGATTAAACTCGATTTACCCCCTTTCACTTTGGTCGGTGCGACAACCCGCGCAGGATTATTAACTTCACCGTTACGTGATCGTTTTGGTATTGTGCAACGTCTAGAGTTTTATTCGCAAACGGAATTAAGTAAAATCGTGTTACGATCAGCAAAAATTTTAAAAATTACTTTAGAGCAAGCCGGTGCAGAGGAAATTGCTAAACGTTCGCGTGGCACACCGCGAATCGCTAACCGCTTATTACGTCGCGTACGCGATTATGCCCAAGTCAAAGCTGATGGCAATATTACTCAAACCATTGCGAGCCGCGCATTAGATTTGCTTGATGTCGATGTGCATGGCTTAGACATGATGGATAGAAAGCTATTATTAACATTATTAGAAAAATTTTCCGGTGGGCCCGTGGGCATCGATAGTTTAGCCGCAGCAATTTCTGAAGAGCGCGGTACGATTGAAGATGTAATAGAACCTTACTTGATTCAACAAGGGTTTATTTTACGTACCGCACGCGGGCGTATGGCAACACAATTGGCTTATCAGCATTTCTCTATGAAAGCACCCGCTAAAATTGCTCAACAAACACTTGAATTTAGTGAATAGCCTATAATCAACACAGATAAAAATTTTTTTAGCGGTAAATCGCAATGAAGTTAAAAATAAATTCCTCCATACGCTGGCAATCTTGTCCAGAAAACTTTCCTGTTCCTAGAAGGAAAGAAGTCTTTATTTATAAAATTGTTTTTAGTGAAAGTGATGATCATGAAAAGTTTTTTCCACTATTATCTGCTGTGGAAATCGAAAAAACCCGTCGATTTATATTTAATAAAGATAAAGTCGGTTACAGTTATAGTATCGGTCATACGCGAAAAATATTAGCGACCATGCTGGGTATTTCCCCCAAAACTATCACCTTTGAAAAAGGCCAACATGGTAAACCATATGTTGCTGCTTCGCAGAACCACCTCAGTTTGCAATTTAATATTACCCACACTTTAGGTTGTATTTTGATTGCAGTCACTCGAGAAGATGAAGTTGGGGTGGATGTAGAAAATATGCAACGGCAATTAGATTTTCAAGGCGTGGCAAAGCATTATTATCATGCTGATGAATGTGAATTTGTCACCCAGCAACAATCACAACCACAAAATGAATATTTTTTTTATATTTGGACGCGCAAAGAAGCATTTATCAAAGCCATTGGTTATGGCTTGCGTTATGAATTAAAAAAATTCTCTACCGTAGAAGACAATGTGAAGGATGAAAAATTCCCGCATTGGTATACGCGTTCGTTTTATATCGATAATTACCTCGCTGCATTAACGACATTACATCAAGACAGTCAAATTATTTTCTTTGCTTTGAACTAATAGCTGACTAGATTAGAATTAAGTATACTTTTTTAGCAGATTTTTGCATAATTTACCATTGTAGGTTGCATAAATAGAAGCCCTTTTAAGTTTTCCTTAAGAAAAAATCCATATAATAGTAAGTATTACAACAAAAAAAATTTTTAATTGGAGGCAACATGCCAAATGAAAGACAATTGATAGAAAAAGTTATTGGTACAAAAGCATTAAATGAGCAAAATATAGGTTTTACAGTAATCCGCTCTGGTGGTATTTTGCATGATTTAAAAAATCAAAGTATCCAGCAAGCTCTCAGAACCCAAGAGCAACTTGAAGATGGTAGCCATCAAGTTACATTGACTGGTAATGAAATAGTTGAAATTGTAGATCCAAAACTGAATAATTAC
>JBCDIY010000123.1:0-5060 GCA_038748435.1 Pseudomonadota bacterium
AAAAAATATCCTTGTTAATACTTTTAATTTTACTAACACCATTAATTGCCTTTGCAAACAGCGTTACTTTCAGAGTACAATCTACGTTTAACGAGCCGATTCATCAAAAAGGATGGAACAATGTTGTGTTTTTTCAACCGGATTCAACTTGTTTAGTAAATCCACCACCAGTTCACTTTACTTATGTATGTGTCAGTGGCCGCGATTGCAAAGCTGGTTCTTCTTCGCCAGTTAAAGAGATTACCTATGATTTAAAACCTGGTTGTAATCATTTTAAAGTTAATTGGTTCGTTTATGATAACGACACTAAACATGAGAATAATCCACCGCATCCAAACTGTTCTTTTAGTATTCATGGCAAAGAAACAGTTACACTACATATAAGCGGTAACTATAGCAATTATGTAGGCGTTTGCACTAAAGCCAACGGTTAAAAAAGCATATTGCTTTAAAAAAAAACCTTGAGTTTATTCTAATAACTCAAGGTTTTTTTGTCTGATTCTTGTTATTTCCCCTATCACTCACTACCACCTTTGTGCTGTTGCATCATTCAACAGTAGCGTAGCCGGTGTGGAACGAAGTGTAACACCGGGTTTGAGCATAATGACCCGGTGTTTCGCTATCGCTGCACACCGGCTACAACCTGCAAATTAATGGCTAATTATTGCATAATTCCCTTTGTTTAAAATTATGTGTCAATAGCTCAGCGCCTTCACGAAGATGACAGCTCATAATTTATGCAACACCACCACTTATCCACAACTGTGTGTAACTTTGTGGATAATTGTGGCATGGAGTGGGACACGTTCCCAATTTTGTGCTAGAATCAATTTATTTCGAAATTGAATTCTAGATTGGGAACAAAATATATGTTTCGAGGTATTACAGCAATAAATATCGATGCCAAAGGCCGCTTAGTCGTGCCAACGCGCTATCGAGAGCTGTTGCTAACAGACTTGGAAGCAAATAGTTTTCCCATTGTAGTCACAATAGATACAGAGGCACCTTGTTTGTTGCTCTATCCCATGAAAGTTTGGGAAATTATAGAAAATAAACTGCAGGCCTTATCGAGCTTTAAGCCAGCGAGCCGACGTATTCAAAGGCTGTTATTGGGTCATGCGACAGAATTAGAGATCGATACCAATGGGCGGATATTACTACCACCATTATTACGTGATTATGCCGGCTTAAATAAACGCGTTATTCTCGTTGGTCAGGGTAAAAAATTTGAATTGTGGGATGAACAGCGTTGGAATGATAATCGTGAATTATGGTTGTCTCAAGGTTTGGATGAAAATAATCAAATGCCAGATGAATTAGAATCGCTATCTTTGTGATGAATGAGGGTTTTAACGAGCATCAGCCTGTATTGTTACATGAGGTAGTTAAATATTTAATTACTGATAAAAATGGCATTTACATTGATGCGACGTTTGGAAGAGGTGGGCATAGCCAGGCGATTTTAGCTGAACTATCAGCTACCGGGAGATTAATCGCTTTGGATCAAGATCCACAAGCGCAAAACAAGGTAAAAAATATAGCGGAAAAATTTAAGAATTTTAAATTTGTCGCAATTAACTTTGCCGAAATTGAACATGTATGCCAGGAGTTAGATTGTTATGGCGAAATCAGCGGCATTTTATTTGATTTAGGTGTTTCATCGCCACAGTTAGATGAGGCTAAACGCGGTTTTAGTTTTTTAAAACAAGGCCCATTGGATATGCGCATGAATCCAAATGCAGGTATCAGTGCAGCTGCCTGGCTAGCGAAAGCCAGAGAAAACGAGATAGCATGGGTACTTAAAAATTATGGTGAGGAACGTTTTGCAAAAAGAATTGCTAGGGCCATTGTAAAGTTAAGAGATAATGAACCTATCGCAACGACCTTGCAATTAGCTGAAATAATAAAAAAACAGTATCCAAACAAACATTACAAAATTAATCCAGCGACACGAACGTTTCAAGCGATTAGAATTTTTGTAAATCGGGAATTAGAAAATTTAGAAAAAGGGTTGTTGGCAGCACATCGTGTGTTGAAAAAAGGGGGGCGCTTGGCGATAATTAGCTTCCATTCTTTGGAAGATAAAATCGCCAAGCACTTTTTTGCTAGTTACGGTAAAACGGTATTACCGAAACAAATACCTATTTTAGGCAAAGAAACTGCAGCGAATTTTTCACCTTTAACAAAAAAAGCCGTTCTTCCAAGTCATGAAGAAATTATGCAAAACCCGCGCTCAAGAAGTGCTAAATTAAGAATAGCGGAGAAGAGAAAATGAATGCCATCGCAAAAACTTTGAATGCACAATATGGTGGTCAAGTAAAAAATTATAATCCAAGTTTAATTTTTCCTAAATTAAATCAACAAACTTTCATATTATGCTTTTTAGTTATCTTAGTTTTCTGCTCTGCGACAATGATTATTTTTGTTCAAGCTAAAGACCGGTTGGCATTTGCTAAGTTAAGTCAATTACAAAATCGGCGAGATAATTTACATGTACGTTTTAGCCAGCTGCTATTAGAGCAAGATACTTGGGCAGCACCAATTCGTATCGCTACGATTGCAACCAAACGCTATAAGATGGTGGCCCCAAAAGCAAAGCAGATCATACTACTACCATATAACGCTTAGCACCTCATGTCAGCAACGGTTAGATTGATTAGCGTAATAATTATCTTATTGATCATGACGCTGGCAATTTTTTGGCGTATATTCGATTTAATGGTGGTAAAACGCAATTTTCTATTGCGCCAAGGGGATTCAAGAAGCATTCGTCTGGTGAAGATTCCGGCTTACCGCGGTATGATTCTGGATAGAAATGGCCAGCCGTTGGCAATTAGTGTTCCGGTTGCATCAGTTTGGGTGAACCCTAAACAAGTTGTGGTGAAAGCAGATTTACTAAAGCCATTGGCAAAGTTACTTGGATGGTCGGAAAAGCAATTACAAAATTATATTAATAAAAATAAACATTATAGCTTTTTATATATTAAACGAGATATACCACCACAACTGGCAGAAAAAATAAAACAACTTAAATTGAAAGGGGTTTATCTTCAGCAAGCATTTAAACGTTACTATCCCGAGGGCGAAGTTGCAGCACAATTAGTTGGCCTGACAAATATCGACGATCAAGGTCAAGAAGGTGAAGAGTTGGTTTTTAATCGTTGGTTATCAGGGCAAGCAGGGAAAAAACGGGTTTTAGTCGATAGTTATGGCCATGTTGTGGCAAACTTAGACCTGATTAAACCAGCCATTCCGGGGAATAATTTAGTCTTGAGTATCGATAGTCGCATACAATACGAAGCCTATCGAGATTTAAAAGCAGCTGTACTAAAGTATCACGCTAAATCTGGATCGATTGTCGTTATGGATGTGAATACGGGAGAAGTATTAGCTATGGTCGATGTGCCGTCTTATAATCCCAATGATAGGCCAAAGATTCATGATGGTCGGTTTCGCAATCGTGCAGTTACCGATGTTTTTGAACCCGGTTCAACGATTAAAGCATTCAGTGTGGCGAACGCCTTAGAAAGTGGTAAATATACACCAGATACACCGATTAACACTTCTCCTGGATGGTTGAAGGTAGGACATGATTTGGTCAAAGATGATGCGGATTATGGATTATTAGACGTTACTGGCGTATTGCAAAAATCAAGTAATGTCGGTGTAACAAAAATGACATTATCCTTACCTGCCAATTCGTTATGGCAAATTTTGCATAATTTTGGTTTTGGTCAACGCACACATTCGGGATTTCCAGGCGAGAGTCCTGGATTTCTGCCGCAGCATAAATTATGGGATCCGTTTGTTTTAGCGACTTTGTCATTTGGTTATGGTCTGGCAGTAACCAATTTACAACTAGCACATGCTTATGCGACTTTAGCTGCAGGTGGGGTGAAACATCCAGTTACATTATTGCGCTTGCAAGGGCGGGTAAAAAGTGAAAGAATAATTCGGCAAAATATTGCGCAGACGATTATCGCTATGCTTGAGACTGTAGTCGAGAAAGGCGGCACAGCAACCCGCGCACAAGTTCCAGGTTATCGCGATAGTGGTAAAACCGGCACAGTACGCATGGTTGGTCCACATGGTTATGAAGCCAATCATCATACCGGTATATTTGTCGGAATTGCACCTGTAGGTTCGCCGCGTCTAGTGGTTTCGGTCGTTATTAAAGATCCTCAGGGAACGCAATTTTACGGTGGTTTGGTTGCAGCGCCGGTATTTGCAAAAGTAATGAGTGCGGCATTACGGATCTTAAATATTTCTCCAGATCCGGTAAAGTCGAGCAATAGTAAAGTTTTTTCGAGAGCGAAGAGCCAGTAGGTGAAAAATAATGAATCAAATGCGAATACGTAAATCTTTAAGTTCATTACTAAAGAACTATGTTACTTTCACTGAAAAGATAGAAATAGAAATTACCGGCTTAACGTTAGATAGTCGTTCAGTACAAACCGGAGAATTATTTTTTGCCTACAAAGGTGCCAGCCATGATGGTCGTGATTTTATACAACAAGCATGTGAAAATGGTGCTGCTGCCATCTTATATGAGCCAGATAACAGTCAAATTGAACCTGCTAATTTCTCCATCCCAGTGATACCGCTAAAAAATTTACGCGAGCAGGTCGGTTATATTGCTGCAAACTATTATGATAACCCGAGTCAAACATTGAATATTATTGCAGTCACAGGTACCAATGGCAAAACTTCTTGTTGTCAGCATTTAGCCCAAGCATTAGGACTATGTGGCTATAAAACAGGTGTCGTTGGAACATTAGGTAATGGTATTTTTGGGACGTTAGAACCGAGTTTACATACAACGCCTTCACCCATTGCCATACAAAAACAACTATATGAATTTAACCAGGATAAAGTTGCTTTTGTAATCATTGAAGCTTCTTCGCATGGATTAGACCAAGGGCGTTTAAATGGCGTAGAAATTGATATTGCTATTTTTACTAATTTAACTCGGGATCATTTAGATTATCACGGTGATATGCAAAGTTATGGCAATGCTAAAGCTAAATTATTTAAATTTCCTAGTTTAAAATATACGGTAA
>JBCDIY010000124.1:0-5052 GCA_038748435.1 Pseudomonadota bacterium
CAATTTTTATGTCCATTGCACAACTAATAAAAAATGCTGTTGATGCCAAGGCATCTGACTTACATTTATCTGCGAATATGCCACCCATTATGCGTATCCACGGGAATTTAAAAAAAATAAACCACACCTCACTTGAATTACAAACACTTGACCAATTACTCAATGAGTGCATGAATGAAAAACAAAAAACGCATCTTAATACTTTCGGACAAGTGGATTTTTCACTAACAGTAAAAGATGCAAACCGCGTCCGCATTAATATTTTTAAACAGCAACGTGGACTCGCTTGCGTCATAAGATTAGTTCCATCAGTCATACCGAACTTAGAATCATTAAATCTACCCATGGTAATTAAACAAATTGCAGCTATTTCTCATGGATTAGTGTTAGTTGTTGGTCCAACCGGATGCGGGAAATCAACGACATTAGCAGCCATCATCGATTATTTAAATGAGAATTATCCATATCATATTGTGACACTTGAAGATCCCATTGAATTTTTACATCACTCGAAACATTCATTAATACACCAGCGTGAAGTAAGCAAACATGCAAAAAACTTTAATACTGCATTAAGGGGTATTTTACGTGCAGATCCGGATGTCATTATGATCGGTGAACTGCGCGATTTAACAACAATACGTTTAGCACTGACCGCTGCAGAAACAGGACATCGTGTTTTTGCAACATTACATACCGCAGCAGCTGCCAAAGCGATTCATCGAATCATCGATGTGTTTCCAGGAGAGGAAAAAAATTTAATTCGAGCAATACTTGCCTCTTCTTTGCAGGCAGTAATCGCCCAAAAGCTAATTAAAACTAGCCGCGATAAGCGTATTGCGGTGTGTGAAATTATGCGTTGTAACACTGCAATACGAAATTTGATTAAAGAAGATAAGTTAAATCAAATTTACTCTGCCATACAAACCGGTCAAGCAAGTGGTATGATGACATTCGATCAGCATCTTAGTATGTTACATCAAAAAGGCGTTGTTCCTGTGGTTACGCAGGTATAACGAGAATTTTTTTCAAGATGCTGATTTTCGTGAAAGCAGCATTGTTGCATAAATCATTGCCAAGCCTTGTTCCCTTTTTTCAAAGGCGTTGTTGCGTAATTCAAAAAATAACCAATTTGTTCTTGTCATTGCGGAATTTTTTGCCTATGGATATCTGTAGTTGGTAGCCGGTGTGCAGCGCAGCGAAACACCGGGCAAGTACCCTCAAACCCGGTGTTACACTTCGTTCCACACCGGCTACATTGCTTAGATTCTGGATCCCCGCTCCCCGTTCAAGCCGGGGACAGGCCCCGCGGGGATGACAAGTCCAATTTATGCAACAACGCCGCCTGCGCGGGAATGACAGATCTAATATACGCAACAACGTCATAATTAGAACTATTTGCCAACAATATCTGGTCCAGCATTTCTTATCGACTCACTCACTTCAAAACGTTTGAAATTTTTAACAAACTTATCAGCTAATTCCTGCAATTTTGCAGCAAATGCTGATTTATCTTGCCAAGTTTGTTGTGGGTCGAGTAATTCCGTAGCAACACCAGCTAATTGCTCAGGTACCGATAAATTAAATGTTGGTAATGTTTTAAAGCTAGCTGCTTTTATTGCGCCGTTCAGTATTGCATGTACTACCGTACGTGTCGTAGCAATTGGGAACCGATGACCAACACCATAAGGACCACCAGTCCAACCGGTATTCACTAGATAAACATCAACACCTGAGGCATCAATTCGACGCATGAGTAAATCTGCATAAACATGCGGTGGCCGTGGAAAAAATGGCGCGCCAAAACAAGTACTAAAGGTCGGTTTTACGCCTGGCGCCTGGCCAACTTCGGTACTACCTACCAGAGCCGTATAACCACTTAAAAAATGATACGCTGCTTGTTCTTTAGTTAATTTCGCTACCGGGGGTAAAACGCCATATAAATCACAAGTCAAGAAGATCACTGCTTTGGGTTGTCCCGCTTTATTTTCGGCAATGCGCATTTCAATATAATCACGTGGATAAGCCACGCGAGTATTGTCGGTTAATCGATTATCACTATAATCAGGAATTTTTGAATTTGGATCGAGTATAACATTTTCCATGACAGCACCACGTTGAATGGCATTCCAAATGACTGGTTCATTGGCTTGAGATAGGTTAATGCATTTAGCATAGCATCCACCTTCAAAATTAAATATACCTTGTTCGCCCCAGCCATGCTCATCATCGCCAATTAAAAACCTATCTGGATCAGCAGATAGTGTGGTTTTTCCTGTTCCAGATAAACCAAAAAATAATGCCACGTCATTTTGTTTGCCAACATTAGCGGAGCAATGCATCGGCAATACGTTATGTTTCGGCATAAGAAAATTCATCACACTAAACATCGCTTTTTTCATTTCACCAGCATAAGCAATTCCCATAATCAACACTCTTTGGGCTTTAAAATTGATAATGACACACCCATCACTATTAACATCATCTTTGGCTGGATCGGGATGCAAGTTCGGTACGCTTAATATAGTCCAATCATGACGATGTTCAACGTCGGTATGTGCTGGACGAATAAATAATTGTCGAGCAAATAGATTATGCCAAGCAGTTTCAGTGATCACTTTCACCGATAGATTTAATTGCGGATCAGCACCGACATAAAGCGCATCGACAAAATGCTCACGATGGCCAATGTAATCAATACTTTTATGCCAAAGTTTTGCAAAAGTTGCTTCATCAATTGGCTGATTAACTTGTCCCCAATCAATTTCTTGTTCTGTAGTCGATTCTTTGACGATGAATCGATCTTTAGGCGAGCGTCCAGTGCGCTTTCCTGTTGTCACTGACAAAGCATGATTCGCTGCCAACACCCCTTCACCACGTTCCACAGCCATTTTAACCAAATCTTCAGTGGGCAAATGCATATGGGCTAACTCATGGTTAATTTCAGGGTTAACTGCCGTCATTTTGTGGTTACTCCAAACTAGTTATGATAGATAAAATTTCACTTATCATAACATAGATTTGCTTTTTTCCATGCCTTAAACCATCTAAAGTAACTGATATTTGTATATTACTGCACGTTTGTAAAATATAATTACAAATTGGTATGATGCTCATCACGCTTTAATACCCCAACACCATACCAGCCCCAATAAACGCGGTGTTTTTGTATGAGATTATTTTCAATTTCCATGACTTCAACAAAATCCATTTGTTCACCATTGGGTGTTAAGCGTGGGTATTCCCACACTAACCGTTTGCCATCGGTAAAATAACAATCGCGATAAAACTGGCGTTTGGCTGGCTGACATCTAAACAAAATGTTCAAAATTTCACTTAAATCTGCCTTACCTTGCAATATCCCCGATTCACGTTGCAATAAATGCGCTACCAAAGGACTTTCCAGCACAGCATCATCAGCATAAAGTTTAAGCAATGCTGCTATGTCTTTGCTGGCAAGTGCGTCATTCCACTGATGATAAATACGTTCTATATTTTGTGTTACATTTTGATTCATTTGATCACTCCTAACATATTGAATAGACAATTTTCCCATTATCAATGTTTATTTATATAAAACATAGTGCTAATATTGTTAATAGTTGTTGCATTTAGGTAAACATCATGTCTGATTTAAATAAATTTGAGCTATTTGTCCGAATTGCTGATGCCGGTAGTATTACTCAGGTAGCAAATTTCTAATTGTCGGTGTTTATTTAAAAAAACATAATGCCAATATTGTTAATAGTTGTTGCATTTAGGTAAACATCATGTCTGATTTAAATAAATTTGAGCTATTTGTCCGAATTGCTGATGCCGGTAGTATTACTCAGGTAGCAAAGCAATTAGGTGTTACCAAAGCTTTAGTTTCACGTAAGCTACGACAGTTAGAAAAAGATTTGCAAGTAGACTTATTTAATCGGTATAAACAGCGTTTACAATTGACGGATACTGGTAAAATCATCTTAGCGCAATGCCAAAGATTGCAGCGAGAATTAGCGACTACGCGTGAACTTTGTCAAAGTATACACGATGAGCCTGAGGGAGTGCTACACATTGTAGTCTTGGATTTTTTCGCTAGAAAAGTTATTTATCCTAAATTTGAAAATTTTTTAACTCGCTACCCTAAACTACGAATATTTATTGATACCAGCGAACGCATTCCTGATTTTACAAAAGAGCAAGTTGACATTGCCATCGGTTTTACTCTACCCATGCCGCCAGATATTATCCAACGCCGATTACAAAATTTTCGTTATATTATGGCTGCTTCACCAGATTATTTTGACAAATACGGACATCCAAACAAATTAGTTGATTTAATAAATCATAAGTATATTGGCCACAAAGCCCGCGATGAAATACGCTCTATTAATTTGCGCAAGAATTATCATCTTAAAATAGTACCTTACCTGGTTTTAAACGATGTTGCAGCTATGATTGAATGTGCTAAACAAGGATTAGGTATTATTCAATTACCTAGCTATATGCTTGAAAAACATATCAAGACTGGTTTATTAGAAGAAACTTTACCAACTTATCAAGCAGATAATATGCAAGTTTATTGCTATTACCCCAAATTTCGTTACGTCCAACCTAAGGTTCGCAAATTTTTAGATTTTATCTTTAGCAGCATGTAGTCTGATTTAATTTTGTCTATATTTAAATTCCATAACGCTGGTGATATGCATTCAGCTTATCTAAGATATCAATATAACTTTTTTGGTTGGCTTGCTGATTACTTAAAAATTTTACTAAATCGGCAAAATTAAAAATGCTTTCAATGCGTAGGTTATAAACTTTTTCAAGCGCGTCAACAGCAGTTGCATTTTGATTATTTCTTTCCTGACGATCAAATGCAATTATTATGGCAGCAATGTCCGCACCTTGGGATCGAATCAATTTGGCTGCTTGATTTATAGCTGTACCCGCAGTAATCACGTCGTCGATGATCATCACTTTACCATTTAAATCAGCACCGATGATTTGTCCACCCTCTCCATGATCTTTAGCTTCTTTGCGATTAAAAGCAAACGGCACCTGAATATTATG
>JBCDIY010000125.1:0-5041 GCA_038748435.1 Pseudomonadota bacterium
AAGGCGGATTGCTAAAAAATTCGGTTACAGAAATTACCTTTATACCGTCTTTTTCATAAGGACGCGGTAAGTTGGCTACCAATTGAATCGCGTTGTTTGGTTTTAGTTTATCTTTGTAATATTTTAAATTCTTCGAAATATCATTGTCTTTTTGTTTGACTTCGATTAAATCATGCAGTTGATTGTTTATGACAACGGCAAAGTCTACTTCTCGGCCATCTTTGTAACGCAGATAATGTAGACTACATTGATGACCAAAATAATCCTCTAAAAAATGGTTGCGCTTGAGTAATGTTGTCGCAACCAGATTTTCAAGTCTTGTCCCTGCATTGTTCTCAACATCAGCATTATCATAAAAATAAACTTTAGGTGGTTTATGAATTGCCCATGGCTGCTTTATCCCACACTCCAAAATGGCCGCGGCTATTTTGGAGTGTAAGACAAAATAGCCGGATTTGGCAACTTAACGCTTTCTCAATAGTCGTAAAAACACCTCACGACGAATTTCTTTAGCGCCGAGTGAGGCAAGGTGAGGAGAATAAAGTTGGCAATCGATGAGTTTATAATTTTGTTTCTTTAATTTTTTTACCAAATGTACTAAAGCAATTTTTGACGCGTCAGTCATACTAGAAAACATCGACTCGCCACAAAATACCCGGTTAACACAAACACCATATAAACCACCGACTAAATTTCCTTGGTACCAGGTTTCGACGGACATTGCATGGCCGCGTTGATGTAATTCAATATAGGCATGGATCATTTCTTCGGTGATCCAGGTATCCTGGCTTGCTTTGCGTGGTTTTGCACAAGCTTGGATAACTTGTTCAAATGTTTGATTAAAACTGACTTGAAATTGTTTATTCGCCAAGCTTTTTTTTAAACTGCGACTAATTTTCAAATCGGCTAAGTTTAGCACCATACGTGGAGCAGGTGACCACCATAAAATCGGCTCACCTTTAGAGAACCAAGGAAAAATGCCATTTTTATAAGCAAGCAACAGGCGTTGCCAAGAAAGATCACCGCCAATGGCTAATAAGCCATTGGGGTCTAACATTGCTGTATTCGGATCAGGAAAAGCTTGATCTGCAGTGAATAATAATGCCGGCGTATTAAGTGGTTTCAAGGTTATCTAAATATTTTTCAGCGTCAAGTGCTGCCATGCAACCGGTGCCAGCAGAAGTAACCGCTTGACGATAAACATTATCAGTAACATCACCGGCAGCAAACACACCGGGCACACTAGTTGCCGTGGCATTACCCAAGCGACCACTATTAACAATGATATAACCGCTTTCCATTGCTAACTGATTTTCGAAAATGGTTGTGTTAGGTTTATGACCAATAGCAATAAAGACGCCGGTTAAGTCATGATCTTTAGTTGCTTCATTTTTTACATGTCGAATACGCATACCGGTAACACCGTGTTCATCACCCAGAACTTCGTCAAGCACGTGGTCCCATTCAATTTTTACATTAGCATTTTCAGCTTTATCTAATAAATGGCCTGCGAGCATTTTTTCGGCACGGAATTTATCGCGTCTATGCACAACGATTACTTCAGATGCAATATTCGATAAATATAAAGCTTCTTCCACTGCCGTATTACCACCGCCGATCACCGCGACTTTTTTATCCCGATAAAAGAACCCATCACAGGTGGCACAAGCGGATATACCTTTACCCATGTATTTTTGTTCTGATGGCAAGCCAAGATATTTTGCTGTAGCGCCGGTAGCGATGATCAACGCATCGCAGGTATATTCGTTTTGATCACCGATGAGACGAATCGGTTTAGCAGTAATTTCGGCACGGTTAATTTGGTCAAAAATCACATTAGTTTCAAAGCGTTTAGCATGGTCTAACATGCGTTGCATTAAATCTGGGCCTTGTAAGCCTTTAACATCACCAGGCCAATTATCAACGTCTGTGGTGGTCATGAGTTGCCCACCTTGCTGCATGCCAGTGATTATCACTGGGTTTAAATTAGCCCTGGCGGCATAAATAGCAGCGGAATAACCCGCAGGACCAGAACCTAAAATAATGAGACGATGATGTTCAGCCATATCTTTTACCTAACTCTCAAAAAAATAATGATATGATATAATAACCAAAAAATAGCACAAAACCTAGACTTATGAAGCAAGCTTCCGGAAAAAATAAACCTAAAAATAACGATTGAGCACGGTAAATATTAGGCCGGATATTTTGTCTAACGCGTTCAAAAATAATGATATGATATAATAACCAAAAAATAGCACAAAACCTAGACTTATGAAGCAAGCTTCCCGAAAAAATAAACCAAAAAATACGATTGGTCATCAGTTCAGCCGGATTTTACGTGAAGGATGCATGATTGTGACCACGGCTGTCGCGTTATTTTTATTGGTCGCCTTATTTACCTTTCACCAAAACGATCCGAGTTGGTCACAAACCAGCTCTAATGCGGTTATCGCTAATGCTGGCGGTTGGGTCGGTGCTTGGTTTTCCGATTTCATTTTATACATATTTGGTTATTTCGCTTATTTATTTCCATTTATGTTAGTTTACAGTGCTTGGTTTTTACTCCGTAGCAATCCAGAAGAAGCTGGCTTTAATGCCAAGCTATTTTGGCTACGTTTTAGTGCATTTATCTTAGTATTAGTATCAGGTTGTGCTTTGATAAGCTTATATCTTCCCAATCTGCACGCAGATTTACCGTATGAATCAGGAGGCATTATTGGGATTGTAGTTGCAAGCCATTTAGAAAATATTTTTAATCCGACCGGTGCGAGTATTATTTTACTAGCAATTTTCTCTACCAGTGTTACCGTGTTTACTGGGGTTTCTTGGTTATTTTTAATCGATAAGTTAGGCTTGGTTTTTTTAATTGCAGTTAAATCTAGTTGGCAAGCAATTGCAGCATCAGGCAGAAAAATTGCTAAACTTTATCAAGTTCGTAAAGCTAAAAAGTTAGAAAAATTAGCGGCTAAGCCCACACAAATTCAACCATGACCTGAAGTAAAAACAGCGAAACTTAAATTTGACCCCAAGGCGAAAAAAACCACTATTGTTCCGACCGTGAGTAAAAGTGTACCAACGATAAAATTAAAGGAAACCAACCAGGGAGATATGCCATCAATTAACTTGCTCGATGCCCCACATGCAGCAGATGTCGAACAACAAGTTTCACATGAAAAATTAGAATTTATGTCGCGTGAAGTCGAAGCCAAGTTAAAAGATTATGGTGTCACGGCACATGTGGTTGCCGTACATCCAGGGCCAGTGATCACGCGCTATGAAATGGATTTAGCTCCAGGAGTGAAAGTCAGTCGGGTGACATCTTTAGCCAAAGATTTAGCGCGGTCTTTGTCAGTGGTTAGTGTCAGAGTGGTGGAAGTCATTCCAGGTAAATCTGTGGTGGGCTTAGAGCTGCCAAATGAGCATAGAGAAACCGTACGCTTGAGTGAAATTATTGCATCACCACAATATGAGCAAGCTAAATCGCCGGTAGCCTTAGCTTTGGGTAAAGACATTGCCGGTCATCCCGTAGTTGTCGATTTAGCTAAAATGCCACACTTGTTAGTTGCTGGAACTACCGGTTCAGGTAAATCTGTCGGTGTAAATGCCATGCTGATGGGCATGTTGTATAAAGCCAAACCAGAAGATTTACGTTTGATTTTAGTCGATCCAAAAATGCTTGAGTTATCGATTTACGGTGGCATCCCACATCTTTTGACTCCAGTGGTAACGGACATGAAAGAAGCTGCCAATGCGTTGCGTTGGTGTGTTGCCGAAATGGAACGACGCTATCGCTTAATGGCTGCATTAGGTGTGCGCAACTTGACGGGTTTTAATAAAAAAGTCACGCAAGCGATTGCTGATGGTACGCCGATTAAAGATCCTTTGTGGCCAGCCAATGAAGCAGAATCCGCGCCAGATTTAAGTAAAATCCCTTATATCGTCGTTGTTATCGATGAATACGCTGATATGATGATGGTCGTCGGTAAAAAAGTCGAACAACTCATCGCTCGCATTGCGCAAAAAGCCCGTGCTGCTGGAATTCATTTAATCTTAGCGACACAAAGGCCTTCGGTTGATGTGATTACCGGTTTAATCAAAGCCAACGTGCCAACGCGTATTGCTTACCAAGTTTCTTCAAAAATCGATTCGCGTACGGTTATCGACCAAGGTGGAGCAGAGCAGTTATTAGGTCATGGGGATATGCTGTATTTACCGCCAGGCACAAGTATTCCAGTGCGGGTCCACGGTGCTTTTGTTGCCGATGAAGAAGTACATAAAGTCGTTGCGGATTGGCAAGCGCGCGCAACACCGGAATACATCGAAGCGATCACAGCAAGTAGTGATAGTAGTGAAGGGGAGTTTGCTGGTTTTGATGGTGATGATTCAGAAAAAGATGAATTTTATGATGAAGCCGTCTATATAGTGACCAAAACTCGCCGGGCGACGATTTCCAGCATCCAAAGACGCTTTAAAATCGGTTACAATCGCGCTGCAAGATTAATTGAAGATATGGAAAAGGCTGGTGTTGTCAGTGCTATGGAATCTAACGGTTCACGCGAAGTATTGGCCCCACCACCAGCAGAGTAAGTTTTCTTTTTGTCATTCCGTGTACTGAGTGATCCCTACGAATTTTGAGCGACAAATTTATGCTGAAATATCGCAGAAAAGGGTAAGAACTTTCCCAAACACGCTATGAATACGTCCCTGTAAGCTCGGCTGCTCCTTCCCTGAAGCAGACGGTTTGTTAAAATCCTTGCCCTTTTCTGCTGAAAATCCATACAAAACTCAGGTCCTATGAGTAGATTAAAATTCGTGGGGATACTACAGTCCGTGTAGGCCGGAACCCAGCATTTGTAGCCGGTGTGAAGCGCTAGCGCAACACCGGGTAACATTAAAAATAGGTAATATATTGTAGGCTGGAGCTGAAGAAGGTGGGCTCAATAAAATTCAATGTATACAGTCAATTATAGGCTTTTTTATATTTTATAATGATGCATTTAAGCAAACCTTAATGTTGCTCGTTTATATTTAATTTATA
>JBCDIY010000126.1:0-5009 GCA_038748435.1 Pseudomonadota bacterium
GCTACGCTTGCTTATCCCCCTCTTTTTTCAAAAGAGGGGTTAGGGGAGATTTGTCAATAGGTTGTTCTGTAGACATATCTATAGAACAGAAAAATCCCTCCTGGCCTCCCTTTTAAAAAAGGGAGGGACGTAGATTGTTGCACCTTAGACTTATCCCCCTCTTTTTTCAAAAGAGGGGTTAGGGGAGATTTGTCAATAGGTTGTTCTGAAGCAAGGTAACCGGTGTGAAACTTAGTGTAACACCAAGGGATTATTTTTCATCCCGTCGATTCCCCGGTGTTGCGCTGCACACCGGCTACGCTTGCTTGCTAGTAATTTTTGGAAGTTTTTGTTGGTTGTGGTGGTTCTTCTTCTGGTGAAGGTATTTTTTTAACTTCACAGACTGCCGATAACAGCTTTAAATATTCTCGGATCCTCCATAGCACGTCCCGCCTGGTTTCATCTTTAGGTTTTGTTTTACTAAACGGGAATTTAAGGCTGGACTTTCTATTGGACTTCTTATCTATCATATCCACCTTTTCAGAAACTTTCCCTATTAAAGAACGAAATTTTAAAAAGGGGTCTTCATATATTTTAGTCTCAGATTTTTTATCCTCTTGAGGCTCAAAGGAACGTGGAAAACTAATTGTAAACAAACTGCATTGCAAGCAGACTATGGTAAATGCAAAAAATGCTGGTTCATCTCTTTCTAATTGTTTTCCATTTAAATTCAATTCTGTTAGAACAGCTCGAAAAAATAGATATGGGTTAGCCAAGAAAACTCCCCACATTTCATTACAATTTGATTTTATTGTAAAATTGCCTAAAGAACCAACCCTCTTAAGTAAATTTAATAGAAATAAATTTGGTTGATATGTTTTTGATCCAGAGTAAAAAAACATATAATCCTTCAGTGCAGCTTCGGCACTATCAAAACCTGCTGCATTCGAGTTTGACAAAGAAATAAATGTATTTGGTTGTTTTACTTCGCTATCATTTAGCTGCAGCCACTTGGCATCATTTAACTCTTGCTCACTAGTTGGCATAGTCATCGAACGATTGCCTTTTGAAGGATCACTCTCTTCTGAGAATAATGAGTTGCCAACAATTGTTGGCGATGTTGGTGTTGTATTAGATCGACCTCCAGGTTTAACACGAGGTAACTCTTGGTAGAGACTTTCTTTTCTCGATGTCTTCTGCCATAGTTGATTACTGTTAAATTGTGATTTTTTATTAGCTCCTGTACCAGATGGAGAAGGCATCTGCATATAATTGGCGTCATTTTCCTTTGGTTTCGGTGATTGATGACCAACTTGTGATGATGTGTTAGTTCCTGTACCAGATGAAGAAGGCATCTGCATATAATTGGCGTCATTTTCCTTTGGGTTCGGTGGTCGATTACTTTGGGATGTTGCTGGTATTTTACCAGATGATTGAGATGAAGAAGGCATCTGCATATATGTGTTTTTATCTTTTTTTAGTTTCGATGTTGGATTACTTTGGGATGTTGCTGGTATTTTACCAGATGATTGAGATGAAGATGGATTAGGCATAAATCCGTAAGGGTTTGCACCTTGGCCTGATACACTTTTACCGCTTCCTTGATGATCGGTTAAACTCGTTTGTCCAAATTTTTGTAGAAGACTTTCGAAATTAGATTCATTTTCTCTAGGATTTTTATCTGACATGGCTTTACCCTCTTTGTGTGTAAAATATTCGTACACATGGTAGAAATTTATTCAGTAAAAGTCAAGCTTTTTTATTCTATGAACAATTATAAAAATCATCAGGTTTGAATACTAAATTTTGGCATAGCTATATCCTGGTCAATTCCGCAAAATCTCTGCGGTAAACTGCGTGCGTAAATAAAATCCGCGTGGTAAAGTCTGTTTGAGTTGGCCGAACTCATCGATAGCGGTCGTTTTGGCGTTTGCATTAGCCGCTTTGGGCCGAATTTGTAACACTTCACCGTGATGCGCCGTGATGCTATCGATTTGACCTAGCTTGATCTTTTCCATGTGTTCTTGCCAATCTTGACGCAGCAGGTTTTCTTGATTGGTATTGGGCTGCCATAATTTTGGCATACCAATAATGCGCTCGGCAATGGGAATATCACGGCAGCCTTGATAAGGAATCCATAAAACGTGTTTTAATTTGCGATAAACGTTAGATTGTCGCCAGGTTTGATACGCACTGATTTTTAACGGTACGACACAAACATAAGTCGTTTCTAAAGGTTTTCCGCTATTATCGATAGGAATGGTTTTTAATTCAATGGCTAATTGTCTAAAATCCGGCACCGGCAAATTACCGGCATCAGCGCCTAAAGCTTTCTCCAGCAATTGACCAAACCAACCTTTGGCATGTAATAAATGCTTAGGTAACGGTTGATTAAATTTTTCTGCTAACTCCGCCATGGTGAAACCCGCGAGTGCTTCAGCCCGTGTGAGTAAAACCGCTTGCGTTTCTGGTGCAGACAAATGTACCGTCAATACGTTACCCGAGATTATCTAATTTCATCTGTAGTAGCGTACGGTTGGGCGTGCCAATCGGCAGTGATTTTAATGCGGCTTGATAGGCTTGTTTGGCGTTTTGCTTTTCGCCCAAAGCTAAATAAGCATCGCCTTTGACTTCTTCTGCCATAGGACTTAAGCCAGAATTTTTAAACTCAGTTAAAGTTTTAATGGCTTGTTGCGGTTTTTTCATGGCTATAGCAACGCGAGCATAGCGTATGCGTGCGAGATTTTTTAATACGGCAATATCACTATTTTTGATGACCCAGTGTAAATCTTTTTCTGCTTGCGCATAATCTTTTTCATCAACATTCATTTTTGCTAGTAATAAGCTGCTGGCACTGGCATAAGGCGTTGCTGGATATTCTTTTCTAATATAAAGTGCTTGTAATTTTGTTTCTTGTAATTTATTTTGCGCATAGAAATTTAACATTTGCTCATAACCCACTGAAGCTAAGCCACGCACTTTTTCTTTATGCGAACTCCAGTAACGCCAGCCAAAAGTTACTACCACGACAATGATTAACGCGGCGATAATGCTTGTGCCATAACGTTTAAAAAACTCACGGAGTTTTTCTAATTGTTCTTCTTCAGTACTATAAACATCCATTAAGCTGTCCCCTTAAAATAATCACTAATTACATTTAAACATTCATTTTCACCCACCAGCGCTTGCGGTTGTTCTTGGCGCAGATATTTAATGATGACTTTGCCTTGAGCCAATTCATTTTCACCAATGACAATAGCTAACGCTGCACCACTTTTATCCGCTCGTTTGAATTGGCTTTTAGCACTACCTAATTGCCAATCACATCGGGTGACGCGGGTGGGGAAATGTTTTCTAATTTTTTCCGCTAAAATAAAACCTTGCTTTTGGCTTTTAGCGTCCAGCAACACTAAGTAAATATCACTGGCTTGGGTTTTTATTTGTTGTTTTAATTGCAACAATTCTAATACACGTTCACACCCCATGGCAAAACCAATGGCTGGCGTAGCTTGACCACCGAGTTGTTGCACTAAGGTATCATAACGCCCACCGGCAAGTACGGTGCCTTGTGAACCTAATGCTGCGGTTATCCATTCGAACACCGTATCGGTATAATAATCTAAACCGCGGACTAATTTAGTATTGATTTGATATTTAATATTAGTGTTTTCAAGTAATTCACAAAGACTGGCAAAATGCTCGCTAGAATTAGTTTCTAAATAATCCGCTAAACTTGGCGCGTTCGCAATGATTGTTTTTAATGCTGGATTTTTACTATCTAAAATTCGCAGTGGATTAGTCTGCAAACGTTTTTGGCTATCTTCGTCTAATTCAGTATAATGGTCATTCAAGTATTCCACCAAAACTTCACGGTAACGTTTGCGTGAAGCTGCTGTACCTAGATTATTAATTTCTAAGCTCACTTGATCGGCAATGCCTAATTTGTCCCATAAATTTGCACTCATGGCGATGATTTCTGCGTCAATTTCAGGACTTGCCATACCAAACGCTTCAACACCAAATTGGTAGAATTGGCGATAGCGCCCCCGTTGTGGCCGTTCATGGCGAAATATTGGGCCACAATACCAAAGCCGTTGTACTTGATTGTAAAATAATGAGTGCTCAATACCAGCACGCACAATACTCGCCGTACCTTCCGGCCGCAAAGTGATGCTGCGTTTGTCGCGATCGGTAAACGTATACATTTCTTTGGCAACGATATCCGTCACTTCGCCGATGGAACGCGCGAATAATTCCGTCATCTCTAATATCGGCGTGCGGATTTCTTGATAAGCGTAACTATTAGCAACTTCTGCGCAAACTCGCTCTAAATACTGCCATTGGGCAATATCTTGCGGCAAGATATCATTCATACCACGGATAGCTTGGATTTTTTGTCCCATTACTAAACTCAAATTTAAATGACGATTTACCTATTCTAAGTGGTTTCGTAGAAAAATTCACTAATTCTACAGACAATTTAAGCCCAAAGGTAACATGACCATTTTAACGACCATATTAGAATGGTCATGACCAATTAAACATGCATGTTAGAATGGTCATAGCCATGCATATTTATACAGGTCTTTGTAGTAAGGCAAATATGTTATAATAAATGCATGAAAAAGCTTATTTTACCGACTTTTTTAATATTTTACAGCACTTACGCTGTGGCACTGATCACCACTTATACGCCAGGCAACAGTTTTGGTCAGTCGCTGCAACGGGGCAATGTCTACACTTATAATAATCCGTACAACAAGCAAAATACCGCCAATCCGTACAGCACTTTTCGTTCACCGTATCATAAAAAATCGGTTTACCAAAATTCTGCTCGCTATGGTGCGAGAATTTTTTCTAGTAATGGCAAACCTGTCGGCACGATCTCAAGACAATTTGGCTATGGCAATAAAACCACGATCACCAACCCCTATAATAAAAGCGGCAATCGCTTTATCGCCAATCAAATTACCCAACCCTTTAATAAAAAACGTAATCCTTACTCCCAGCCCGCGTCATCGAACCCCTCA
>JBCDIY010000127.1:0-4999 GCA_038748435.1 Pseudomonadota bacterium
CTTGATTTTGCCAGATTAGATGCTGGCAGTATCAAACTAAAAAAAGAAGCTTTTGATTTACGCCAGCTGGTTTTTGATATAATGCGTGATTTTGAATTACAAAAAAAAGCTTCCCAAGTAGAATTACTATCCGAGTATCAACCCGATATGCCGCAACATGTTTTAGGTGATCCTCATCGTGTGAGGCAAATTATAGATAATCTGGTTAGCAATGCACTTAAATTTACTCAAGCTGGCCATATCAAGCTAAAGATTGAAAATTTAGCTGAAAAAGAACATATAATTAGCGTCAAACTTACAGTAGAAGATACCGGTACAGGTATTCCAGAAGATAAACTAAGCGTCATTTTTGATCGCTTTAAACAATTAGACATGGCTAGATCAGGTTTTAAACAAGGTGTAGGGCTCGGATTAGCTATTGTGAAACAATTAGTTGAATTAATGCAAGGCAAGATCGGGGTTAAAAGTCACGTTGGCCAGGGCTCAATTTTTTGGTGTACGATGAACTTACAGAAAGTAGAAAAATATAAATTTACAAAATCAATTTTAACTGCGCCCAATGATAGTATGCCAAAAAAAACTATAGAAAAACCTATGCCTAAAAAAGCCTATCATGTTCTGTTAGTGGAAGATAGCTTGGTCAACCAAAAAGTAATGAAATTATTCTTAGAAGAAATTAATTGCCAAGTCGATATCGCTGGCACAGGTCAAGCCGCATTAAAATTAATTAAACCAGAACATGAATTAGTGTTAATGGATGTATCATTACCCGACCTCAATGGTTTTGAAACAACACAAGCGATCCGCAAACAAGCGATTTATAAAGATCTACCGATTATTGCCATCACAGCGCATGTCTTCGATAAAGACAAACAAAAATGTTTAGACTCAGGTATGAATGATGTGATTAATAAACCGGTGAGCAAAGAACAGTTAATAAAAATCTTACAGAAGTATATCAGCAAATAGCTTAAGAAAACTCATGTACGGCATCAACTAATACAGCGACATTTTCTGGTGGAATATCTGGAGTAATGCCATGGCCTAAATTAAAAATATGTCCTGGATAATTGCCGAATTGTTGTAAAATATATTTGACTTGTTGGCGAATGACTTCTGGTTTTGCCAGTAAAATTGCCGGATCTAAATTACCTTGTAAAGCGACTTTATCACCAATACGATTTCTCGCCTGACTTAAATCAATTGTCCAATCGACACCAATTGCATCACAACCTATCTCAGCAATTTGTTCCAACCAAAGATTACCGCCTTTGGTAAACACAATACTAGGTACTGACTCATGATTTGATTGGGGTTTTAGTTCTGAAAGAATTTTTTTCATATATTGCAAAGAAAATTCGGCATACGCGGGAGTAGATAAAATCCCTCCCCAACTATCAAATAACATAACGACATCGACACCAGCCTTAATTTGCGCATTTAAATAAGCAATTACTGCAGCAGCTAATTTTTCTAATAACTCATGCAACACATCTGGATGGTTGTAAAGTAAACTTTTTATCTTATGATATTGTTTACTTGCACCGCCTTCGATCATATAACAGGCTAACGTAAATGGACTACCAGAAAAACCGATCAAGGGTTTTTCTTGTTTTAACTGCATTTTAATTAATTCTACTGCTTCATAGACATAGCTTAATTGATTTTCAACATCCGGTATTTGTAATTCATTAATAGCGCTAACGGAACCTAAGACTTTATTAAACTTTGGCCCCTCACCTTCAATAAAATGCAGCCCCATGCCCATAGCATCGGGAATGGTTAAGATATCTGAAAATAAAATCGCTGCGTCTAGGTCATATCGTCTTAAAGGTTGTAAAGTCACTTCACAAGCCAGTTTTGGAGTTTGGCATAATTGCATAAAACTGCCTGCTTTGACACGTATTTTTTTATATTCAGGTAAATAACGACCTGCTTGGCGCATAATCCATATCGGTGTTTTATCTACAGGTTGTCGTTTTAAGGCTTGTATTATTAGTTGGTTTTGCATGTTTGTTCTTCAAAAATTAGTTGGCCTGTTGTTTTGGGGCTTCAGTTTTTACCGATGATTGTGACGAAGTCTTTGATAATGGTTGTTCTGGCAATGATTTTTCAAATCCTTTCACGCTTTGCAGTAACTCATTTGCTTGGCCTACTAATTTTTTTATTCCACTTGAAACTTCATCTAACTTACCCGTTTGCAAAGTAAAACTACCTGTATCAATAGCATGCATTTCTTTAAGTAGTTTTCCAATTCTATTAGCTGTATCAAAAAAAGCTTGCGATAAGCCCGCAGCACTTATTTCTAGCACAGAGGATAAAATTTTTTCATATTCACGAGCTAACATGAGCCACCTGTTTAGTCAATTGATTCGCTATTGCAGTCTGCAAACTATTTTTATCAAATTCTGTTACCTTCTCACTTAACAAATCACAAATGTTTTCACTAATTTCCTCGGTCTTTAACTTTCTTGCATCTAAAGCTGTTTTAACTTGCTGCATAAAATCATCTTTAGCCATGATATATTCGGCATCTAGCTGTTCCAGCTTATCGAGCAATTCATGATAATTGCTTAACAAGACTTCTAATTGTGATTGTAGGCTTTCGGCCAGTGGAGAACCGGCATCCATGGCACTAACGATGCGATTAAAATCAAGTAATTTAACTTTGATCTGATTAAAAGTTTCTAGCAAGGAATTGTGCTTTTTTTGCATGAGGATTAAAGCTGTCGCAGTTTTTACTAGCTGACGCATTTCAACCGATTTTGCATTTTGCATCAATAATGCTTTCATTTCGTTTTCTGTATAGCCTAAAGCAAAGCTATTCAACCACTGCATAGCAGTTGTTATTGCATAACTATTTATAAAAGGTTTTGATTTTACAACCATTTAGATTATCCAGAAAAAACAAATAGATATTTTGTTTACTAATATTCTAAGCTAAGTATATCATACCTAGCTTCTAGATTGATTTGCAAATTAGTTGCTAATTCATTAAAGTTAGGAAAAATTATTTTTTTTCTAGGTGTAACTCCATGAGAGTATTAATCAAAGATAAACCGCAACCTGGCCTTCTCCTAACTGAACAACCCAAACCTAAAACTGGTGCTAATGATTTACTTATAAAAATCAACAAAACAGCTATTTGTGGTACTGATTTACACATTTACAATTGGGACGATTGGGCACAATCGATTATAAAAACCCCACTAATTATCGGCCATGAATTCAGCGGTGAAGTGGTAGAAGTTGGTGCTGAAGTTTCAGGTTTTGCAATCGGGGAGCGGGTTTCCGGTGAAGGCCATATTAACTGTGGTTATTGCCGCAATTGTAAAGCTGGATTGCGTCACTTATGTCGCAATCATGAAAGCGTTGGCGTTACTAGAAGCGGTGCTTTTGCTGAATACTTACTGTTACCTGCAAAAAATGCCTTTAAATTACCTGAGCAAATCTCAGATAAAACTGCTTCCATACTTGATCCTCTGGGAAATGCTACGCATACTGCGCTGGCATTTGATTGTATTGGCGAAGATGTATTGATAACTGGTGCTGGGCCTATCGGCATTATGGCCACTGCCATTGCCAAACATATCGGTGCGCGTTACGTGATTACCACCGATATTTCTGACTATCGTTTGCAATTAGCAAAAAAACTCGGTGCAACACGTACGGTAAATGTAAAAAACGAGAGCCTTAAGGATGTCATACAAGAATTAGGCATTCATGAAGGTTTTGATGTCGGCCTAGAAGTTTCTGGGAATCCACAAGCGTTTAATAGCATGTTAGATACTATAAATCATGGCGGACACATTTCTTTACTCGGCTTTTTACCAGACGATACGACGATAAAATGGAATGAAATTATCCTCAAAGGATTAGTCATCAAAGGCATTTATGGCCGTGAAATGTATGAAACTTGGTATAAAATGGCTTCGATGTTGCAAAGTGGTTTAGCGATTGACAACGTCATTACCCATGAATTTGCTGTGAATGAATATGAACAAGCGTTTGCCACATTACAATCTGGCCAATCCGGAAAAGTAATTTTAGATTGGCAAAAGATTTAGAATTAATCATTTCTAGCGTGATCGACACAAATATAAGTTTGCATCGCCATTGACGATTAGCTTGCCCTGTTTCTCAATCAGCTGTTTAATTCGGTCTTCATAGGCTTGAAAAAATGCTTTTGGTAAATGTATACCTTGCTGCATACTCATGAAATAAATGTGATCAACTACAACAGCGGCTTCTCTAATGTGATATTCATTCTGATATTGATATTTGCCTGCAATTACAAATTCCTTACTCAATACAGATTCAATTGAATCAAATTCATATAATTTTGCAAAAATTGAGCTAGAATAAATTTCATTCGCCAGCTGATAAAGTTTACGATGTGTGTTTGTTGTAGGAACTAAAGCAAAAAATTGTCCTTGTGATTTTAACGCTTGATTTAGATTTAACAACGCCTGTAGGGGTTCATCTAGTAAATGTAATATATTATGTGCAAATATAATATCAAATTGGTTCACTGCAAATAATAAATGTTTTACATTCATCGTCTGCAAGGAAAATTGTCGATTCAAACCTAAACGAATAGCAAATTTATCTAAAACAAATTTTGAAATATCAGTGCAAGTGATTCTTAAAGTGCGAGGCAACCGATTTATGTTGTGCAGCCAAAAATCTCCTGTGCCACAACCCACTTCTAAAATTCGTTGTGCAAGGGATAGATCACAATGTTGCCAAATCCAGCCCCATAAGGATAGTTTATTTGTTGCAAAATCTTCAAGTGAGTATCTTTGCGGTAAATCAAAACCTTTTCGAGTATAAGGTAGTTTTAGTGCATACATGATATTTTTAAGTCCGTTTAATCAATTGCTTAGTCTATTTCTTGGGTTTTGTAAAATAGCTATTCATATAAAAATATAGCCTTTTTTGTAATGATTTACGTAACAACGACAGAAAAAAAGTTAGATACTTACTTAACGATTTTCAA
>JBCDIY010000128.1:0-4989 GCA_038748435.1 Pseudomonadota bacterium
AAATGACAATCCACATCAAGAGAGTTATTTACGTATGCTTGGCGTTGCCGGTTCGATTGAACTGGAATTGAAATTATTTCAACCTTTACTTGAAACGCATCAATTCCAAAAATTAAAACCATTCATTAGTCTTTTGAATGCTTACTTTGCCTTTGAAACTTTATCAGATAATCTCGCGGTTGGATTAGCACGATGTAAAACTCCAACGCCATTCCAACAAATGCAAAAACAAATCATATTGGCATTTAATCAAAAAATGCTCAAAAAAATTTTGTCTAATACTAATTCAGCAGGCGAATTACTTACAAAAGAAAGAAATAAAATCGCACATATTTCATTAAATCATCAATCACTTGCGCCTAGACAAATGCAAATTTTTATCGATGATTATGAAAAAAATTATGCTGTGAAACATTCAGATGAATTTGAATATTCATTTTTTAACATATTAATTCTTAATATTTCAACTTGTTTGATGTTACTCGATTCTTTAAAAACAAGTCCTTTGTATTTATCCTTAAAACACAGTTTAATGCGCCGCTACATTTCAGTCAGCAAAATCATTGATCATTCGCAACAAGCAACACGCGTTGAGTTAGCTGCTTGGGGCCGAGATTCTATTTTAGTTGTCCCCACTTATATGCACTGCATCGGCGCATTAGATTTAGTAGAACCCAACCCTAATTTTTCGCAAAGCATTAACAATGGCTTGTTAAATGCTGCTATGCAAGACGGCGCATTATGTACACGTTTGTTAAATGATATAGGTACGCATCTACTCAAGGCAGATGCGAGTCAACGGCAAGAGCTATTTACTTGTTGGCGCAATATCATCCCTAAAAATACTCAAGATGTTTTCACAAAAATACAACATTTAGCTGAACATCCTGATTATCATGAATGTCTATCACGCATACGCAAAGATTTAAATCACGGCGAATTTAACGTGTGCTTAGACAACTTAGCTAGCCAATCTACTAGCGAAAATAATTTAGAAATCTTTTTCAAGAATATAGATTACTACGCTGATCTTTATCAAGCGATACGTCATAAATTACATAATAATTTAACCTATCTTAATGACTTACTCGACAATGATCAAATCAGTACGATCATCGGTAATTTTGTCAAATTCCATGAATATAAATACAGTTTTGATTATGAATCGATGCAAGGGGAATATGCCATAACTAATAACCAATAATAATTTTTTAACATAGGATGTAACACATGAATAATAATAAGATTAATTTACTCATCGATTCACTGACTGATGATAGCCCAGTGTTTCAAGCAACACCCTACGCCACTGCCTGGATCGCAAAGGTACCGTGTTTAACAGATCTAAAAACACCTGCATTTCCACAATCTATCCATTGGTTATTGGCAAATCAAAATACTGATGGCAGTTGGGGACCATTGTACCCGTTAAACCCTTATGCCAATAGCTTAGCGACCTTGGCGGTGCTGACCGTATTGCACCAATGGCACTATGGTGATTATCAATCAGCAATCCAAAAAGGTATCGATGCCTTACAACAATTACTCACATTACTTAATCAAACTGGTATGAAAACCTTTGGTTTTGAACTACTTTTGACAGCATTGGTTGAAGAAGCGCAACAGCAAGGAAATTGGTTACCTAAATCTTTAACGCAGGGTTATGAAAAATTTATTGTGCTAGGTCGGCAACAACGTGATATGTTGCTGACGATGCTAGAGCAGACACAATTCGCTGTGCCAAATGTTTTTTGGCTATGCTTACCCGCTTTAGGCTATGAATATTTTCAAAATAATTTATCAATACTAGCTACCTTAGAAAAATCATTAAGCACCAATGGCTCAATATTATGTTCGGTGGCGACAACCGCATTTTTATTAAAAATGCATCGATTAAATAACCGAGATCTACCGCAAAGTGATAGATTTCTACAAACGGTTATCGAACAGAATCAAGGTGGCGCGCTACCCTATCAACCAATGGAACAATACCAACTCGCCTTTAGTTTAGATTTTTTATTAAAGGGTAACGTAGCCATCGACAACTTAAAACAACCACTTGGCACACTTCATGAATATTGGCAAAAACGCCAAGGTTTAGGTTATTCACAATTTAGTCCATCGCTAGATGCAGACGACACTGCCTTGGGCTTAATTGCATTAACAAAAGCAGGTTATGGTATAAGCTATAAGTCGCTATTAAAATTTTTTAATGGTGAATACTTCTCTTATTATCTTGAAGAACCTAGCCCGTCTATCAGCGTCAATGCCAATGCTCTGCGCGCATTGGCTTTATTCAAAAATCATAGCGAAATCAAACCTATCATTGCTAAAACCCTGAATTGGATAGAAACCAACTTTCAAGCACCGTTCGAACGCACTCTATTTGATAGTTGGCACTGTTCGCCTTTTTATGCTGCTTCAGCATTAAGTTTTGCATTAAGTGAATTTAATCACCCTATGAACACTAAGCTCACCCAATGGCTATTATCACAACAAAACACAGATGGTGGTTGGGGTTATTTTGGTAAATCAAGTCAAGAAGAAACGGCTTTAGTAGTGTTAGCGTTAACAAACGATAAAAAGCTAGCGACATCAGTGGCACAATCGCTTCAGCTAGCAAAACAATTTCTATCACAGAAAGATAACATCGAATTAGCAAGTTTTTATATGGAAAGTACCATGGTTTGCCCTATCAATGTGGTTACAGCAACAATATTAGCGGCAAAACATGCCTTAGTTAAGTTTTAATTTAGAGGTAAAACAAATGGAAATAGACAACACAGCAAAAAACATAAAAATTTCATTCGATGGTTTTTCTAAGCTTAGCTTTACTGAACGTTTAGAAAAACTCCAGCAACTCGGTTATATTAGTGATATAAACTGTTTATTACTCAATGGTAAAAATAAATTATATCTCGATTTAGCCGAACGATTTATTGAAAATGCCATTGGTTATTTTGAATTACCATTTGGTGTTGCTGTTAACTTTTTAATAGATGGGCAAGACTATGTAATCCCTATGGTAGTAGAAGAAACTTCGATTATTGCTGCTTGTTCGAAAACAGCAAAATGGATACGCCAGCATGGGACGATAGAAACCCGTACAGTGAGTAATTTATCTATCGGACAAATTCAATTTAATCGTGTTGCTGACTATCCGAAATGGGCTGCTGGTATTGAAGAAGCTAAACCTCATTTAATTGAAATGGCTAACGACACTATTGCAAAACGCTTATGTGAACGCGGCGGTGGTTTAAAGGACTTAAAGTTACGTCACATTAAACGGCCTGATGGTGGCATGATGGGAATCGTCCATTTACTCATTGATACCTGTGATGCCATGGGTGCAAATAGTATTAACCAGATTAGCCAGTATTTAATGCCAAAGCTCGAAGAAATCACCCAAACTAAAGCCTTAATGTATATCTTAAGTAATCTAACAGATAGCAAATTAACTGAAGCTAAAATTACCCTCTACGATATCGAAAACGATGTTGGAGAAAAAATCCAAGAAGCTTCATTGTTTGCGCAACTGGATCCCTATCGTGCTGCAACCAATAACAAAGGCATTTTAAACGGTATCGATGCGGTTTTAATCGCCACTGGTAATGACTGGCGTGCAGTCGAAGCTGGGGTACATGCTTTTGCAGCAAGAAACGGTCACTATGCCTCATTGAGTGATTGGCAATATGTTGATAATAAGTTAATCGGTACCATGCAAATTCCTTTAAGCCTAGGCATTGTCGGTGGTGTAACGCAATTACATCCCATGGCAAAATTGGCAATGGCAATGCTACAAGTGAATTCAGCTAAACAACTCGCACGGATTATCGCCGCCGTTGGCTTAGTACAAAATTTAGGCGCATTAAAGGCATTAGTCACTCAAGGTATTTGTCCAGGCCATATGAAATTACATATTGATAATATTTGTGCTGCCATTGAAGCCAGTGAAGCAGAAAAAAAACAACTCGCCATTGAATTACAACAGCATTTAACTAAAAGTCAATATATTTCCAACGGCATTGCACATGAACTTTTAACTAAAATTAGAAAAAACAAAAGTAAGATTAATATATAAGCTTAATAACAGCAGGCACAAATGTTAAGGACAAACCATGCAAATTGAAACTTATTTAAAAATGACACAAGACAGGGTAAATACAGCCCTTTTAGAAAAACTACCTGTGCTAAATTCCGAGCCGAAAAAATTACATGAGGCAATGCACTATGCAGTTTTAAATGGTGGCAAACGCTTACGTTCTGCGCTTATCTATGCTATTGGAGAAGCATTGGCTGCTGATAATAAAGTTTTAGATGATTGCGCGGTAGCGATCGAATTAATGCATAGCTTCTCGCTTGTACATGATGACTTACCTGCATTAGATAATGATGATCTTAGACGTGGTAAGCCCGCTTGTCATATTCAATTCGACCAAGCCACAGCAATTTTAGCTGGCGATGCATTATTAACCTTGACGTTTGAAGTTTTGGCAAATATCAATTTTGACACCATTAAGCAAAATAATATTTTAACCATGATAAAAACATTAAGCCGATTAGTGGGTTCGCGTGGCATGGCAGGTGGTGAAGCACTAGATGTTGATTTAGATGAAGATGCCGTTAATCTTGAAAGTTTTCTATCAATTTATCGATTAAAAACTAGTTGCCTTATCTGTGCGAGTATTTTGCTAAGCGCTATGGCTGCTAATTGTGAAGACAGCATTATGCTTGCAAATTTGGAAAAGTTCGGTTTGTACTTAGGTTTGGCTTTTCAAATTCATGATGATATCATCGGCATTGAATCCTCTGAATTAGTTTTAGGCAAACCTAAAGATTCAGATAAAAAAACCATTAAGCCTACCTATGCTTTAATTGCCGGATTGGACAAAGCCAAACAGCAAAGAGATAGCTATTTAAGCGCAGCCCATCAGTATTATGAAAATACTGGCCTTACAAAAACCTTGATATTTGTAATCAGTAGGTCCG
>JBCDIY010000129.1:0-4989 GCA_038748435.1 Pseudomonadota bacterium
AATTATAATCACTAGATTTTAGCAAAGCAAAAAACAACTTTGAAGCTAATTATTTACTTGAATATAGATAGATATCGATTAAAATTAAAAAAATGATTCGGTAAATGCTTGTGATTAACCGAATATTTTTGTATCATGACTAAGTCTGATGCGGGGTGGAGCAGCCTGGTAGCTCGTCGGGCTCATAACCCGAAGGTCGTAGGTTCAAATCCTGCCCCCGCTACCAGTTTTTAGAAGTTAAAAAACACCAAAGAAGTGGGCCATGTGCCCATTTTTTGTTTGTGGAATTTAAAAATGCGGGTAAATAAGCAACTTGACGATCGCTTGCAGCAAGCCGTAGCTGCGGCAGGATATGAATATGTTGGTAGTGAAATCGTCAATTATGATAATAATTCATTAATTCGAATTTATATCGATGCCCCCAATGGCGTGACTATCACGGATTGTGAAATTGTCACTAAACAGGTTTCTTATTTACTGGATGTGGATGAGCCTTTTGCTGGTTCTTATCGCTTGGAAGTGTCTTCTCCAGGATTGGCCAGGCCTCTATTTAAACTTGAGCAATATCAACGGTTTATAGGACAAGTGGTGAAGCTAAAATTGCGTCATCTAGTCGATGGAAAACGTAATTATAAGGGCAAACTAATTGCTGTGAATGGAACAAATATCGTCATTGAAATTGAACAAAAGCATTATACACTTGAATATACTGACGTTGACAAAGCAAACTTATGTATTGATTGAAAATTGATGGTGGGCATTACGTTATGAATAAAGAGATTTTATTGGTAGTTGAAGCATTGTCGAACGAAAAAGGTGTTGATAAACAAACCATTTTCGAAGCTATCGAACAAGCTTTAGCAACCGCGATTAAAAAACGCTTTCATAGAGATCACCATATTGATATCGATGTGCGTGTCGCCATTGACCGTGTCGATGGTAGCTATCATGGTTTCCGTCGTTGGCATGTCCTTGCCGATGATGCTGAAGAGGAAATCGAAGAACCTGAAATGCAATTAACTCTCACGCAAGCGCAAGCGCGTAAAGCTGATGTGAAAGTGGGCGAGTATATTGAAGAAGCTTTAGATCAGGTAGATTATGGCCGTATTTCAGCACAAACTGCGAAACAAGTGATTACTCAAAAGGTCCGTGAAGCTGAACGAGATAAAGTCGTTGCTTCATTTAAAACTAAAATAAATCAATTAGTTAGCGGATTAGTTAAGCGTACAACTCGAGATTTCATTTTGCTTGACCTAGGTGCTAATGCCGAAGCCATTATGCCTAGAGAAGAAATGTTGCCGCGGGATATGTTTCGTCCCGGAGATAAAGTCAGAGCATTATTATATAAAGTTGACCCTGAGGTTAAAGGTGCGCAAATTTTCCTTTCGCGCACACGCCCAGAAATGCTCATCGAGTTATTTAAAATTGAAGTGCCAGAAATAGGTGAGCAACTGATTGAAATCAAAGCTGCTGCTAGAGATCCGGGTGCAAGAGCCAAGATCGCAGTGAAAACCAATGATGGCCGTATTGATCCCGTCGGTGCTTGTGTCGGTATGCGGGGCTCGCGCGTGCAAGCAGTTTCGAGTGAATTAGGCGGAGAGCGCATCGACATCGTACTTTGGGACGACAATTATGCGCAATTAGTGATAAATGCAATGGCGCCTGCTGAGGTTGCTTCTATTGTGATGGATGAAGAATCACATACCATGGATGTGGCTGTCAAAGAAGATCAACTTTCACAGGCTATCGGTCGCAACGGGCAGAATGTCAAACTCGCTTCTGACTTAACCAGTTGGACTATCAACGTGATGACTGAAGGCGAAGCTGAGGAAAAAAGTGAAGCCGAAGTAGAAAAATTTAAAGAAGAATTTACCGAGCAACTGGGTGTTGATGATGATTTAGCGAATATTTTAATTGAAGAAGGGTTCACTACGATTGAAGAAATTGCTTATGTGCCAGTGAATGAAATGTTGGCGATCGAAGGTTTTGATGAAGATATCGTCAATCAATTACGCGAACGCGCTAAAGAAGTATTAGTCACTCGAGCGATAATGGGTGAGTCCTCAGATAAGAAACCTGCCGAGGATTTATTATCACTTGATGGTATGACGCCAGAATTGGCTGAAATTTTAGCACGGCATGATATAATAACACGTGATGATTTAGCTGAACAATCAATCGATGAGTTAGAAGAAATTGAAGAACTCAAATTAGCAAAAGAGCAAGCCGCAAAATTAATCATGGACGCACGTGCACATTGGTTTGAGGATGAAAAAAAATAAACTCTTTGTGTGCATACCATAGCCTTGAAGATAAAAAAGTAAATTCTGCGACAGCAAATAGTAAGCATGATTGAAAGAATGATTGAGATAGTTTGAAGATAGGAATTTTATTGTGGCGAAATATAAAAAAGTAAATTCTGCGACAGCAAATAGTAAGCATGATTGAAAGAATGATTGAGATAGTTTGAAGATAGGAATTTTATTGTGGCGAAAGATAAAAAAGTAAATTGTGTGACTGCAAATAGTAAGAATGATTGAGATAGTTTGAAGATAGGAATTTTATTATGGCGACAGATTTAACTGTTGAAAATTTAGCAAGTATTATCGGTAATGTTACACCAGCAGAGTTGCTGGCGCAGTTAAAAGCCGCGAAAATAAAAATCTCTGATACGCAAACAGCAATTCCTGATAGCGAAAAAAAGAAATTACTCGATTACTTTCATGCTAAAGGTATTAAACTAGAGCCTGGTGCTCCAGCCGCTAAAGCGACTAAAAAAATAACCCTAAAGCGCCAACAAAAAAGTGAGCTTAAAGTCACTACTGCGCAAGGTAAACGTAAAACTGTTGCAGTTAAAGTAAAATCTAAGCGCATTTATGTAAAAAATCCTCCGCCAGTAGAAGAAATTGAACCTGAAATTGAAGTCGCAGTTGAGGAAAAACCAGCGGAGATCGTTGATAAAACTACGCCAGTCGTAGAAAGTCCAACACCGACACCACCACCAGCGACGGATGCAGCTACAACAACAACGACTACTACGCAACCTGCAGCTGCAGAAGCTCCGGCAGCTACGCCTGAGACTAAAAAGAAACCTGCTAAAGTAAAAGCTGCTGCGCCAGTACCTGTCGTTGAAAAAGAGGATAAAGAAAGTCGAGAAGCGCAAAAACGTTTTGCCCAAACCTTAGAAATTAAAAAGCGCAAAAAGAAAGGTAGAAAAGGCGAATCAGCGGTTGCAACACTTATGTCGCAGCAAGCATTTGAAAAACCAGTCGCGCCGATTATTAAGGAAGTCGCGATTCCTGAAACCATAGTCGTGGCTGATCTAGCACAGAAATTATCGTTAAAAGCAGTGGATGTGATTAAAGCCATGATGAACATGGGTGTGATGGCAACAATCAATCAAGTCATCGATCAAGAGACTGGGATTTTAGTGGTTGAAGAGTTAGGCCATAAGGCGGTGCCATTAAAGGAAAACCAATTAGAAGAATCTTTAATCGATGAGCAAGCAGTGAAGGGTGAATTAGTCGCGCGCGCACCTGTAGTCACTATTATGGGTCACGTTGATCATGGGAAAACTTCTTTATTAGATTATATTAGGCGCACCAAGGTTGCTAGCGGTGAAGCCGGTGGCATAACCCAGCATATCGGAGCCTATCACGTTGAGACGGAAAAAGGCGTGGTTACTTTTCTCGATACGCCCGGCCATGCGGCATTTACTGCAATGCGCGCACGGGGTGCAAAAGTTACCGATATCGTTATTTTAATCGTTGCTGCAGATGATGGTGTCAAACCGCAAACGGTAGAAGCAATTCAACACGCCAAAGCAGCAAATGTGCCAATTATCGTTGCTGTGAATAAAATCGATAAACCCGAAGCAGACCCAGATCGCGTCATGAATGAATTATCACAATATGAAATTATTCCTGAATCTTGGGGTGGTGAACATATGTTCGTTAATATTTCTGCGAAAAAGGGGACGGGTATCGATGATTTGCTCGATTCTGTCTTGTTACAAGCCGAAGTATTAGATTTGAAAGCGGTCGGTGAAGGGACAGCTAAAGGCATTGTGATTGAATCTCGGTTAGATAAAGGCCGTGGTACGGTCGCAACCATTTTAGTGCAATCCGGCCAATTAAATAAAGGTGATATTCTCTTGGCTGGAAAAGAATACGGCCATGTGCGTGCATTGTTGGATGAAACTAACAAACAAGTTGCCAGTGCCGGACCGTCCATCCCTGTGGAAGTCTTAGGTTTATCTGGGATACCTGCTGCCGGAGATGAAGCCATTGTCGTTAAAGACGAACGTAAAGCCCGCGAAGTTGCTCTGTTCCGTCAAGGTAAATATCGTGAGATTAAACTAGCGAAAAAAGGCCCAGCTAAATTAGAAAACTTATTTGGCCAATTAAACGAAGGTGAAGTAAAAACACTGAATATTGTCATGAAAGCGGACGTACAAGGATCTTTAGAAGCTTTAAACGAGTCGCTAGCAAAATTATCTACCGATGAAGTCAAAGTGAATATAATTGCTTCCGGTGTTGGTGGAATTAATGAATCGGATGCAAATTTAGCAATTGCTTCCGAGGCAATTTTAGTTGGTTTTAATGTCCGTACCGATAGTGTGGCGAAGAAGATCGTTGAGCGCGAAAATATAGATTTGCATTATTATAGTGTGATTTACGATGTAATTAATGAAGTGAAAGCTGCACTCGGTGGTATGTTATCCCCTGAAATTAAAGAAGAAATTGTCGGCTTAGCTGAAGTTCGAGAAGTTTTCCGGTCATCGAAATTAGGCAGTATCGCCGGTTGTATGGTCATCGAAGGCAATGTAAAACGCAATGCACCGATTCGCATATTACGCGATAACGTGGTGATTTATGAAGGTGATTTAGAATCTTTACGCCGCTTTAAAGAAGATGTCTTAGAAGTTCGCAACGGTATGGAATGTGGTATTGGCGTTAAGAACTATAATGATGTTAAAGTCGGTGATCA